>NZ_JBSSDI010000026.1:0-44471 GCF_054060575.1 Thermostichus sp. MS-CIW-15
TGAAGACTTCTTTACTACTGATCAATCCATCCTCCTTCCGAAGTTGGTTTGCTAAGTGCTGCTATTGTACCCCTTGAGCCCTTAACAGGCTGTAGGCGGTGGGAGTGTCAAGGTAGCTGTTCGCCGAGAGTGTCGGCAGACGGCTTCTCAGATGCGGAAACTTCTGGTCAGGTTTCACCAAGACAGGGTGGGGGGTGAATCTGAGGAGGAAGTATCTGCTGAGGCAGTTTGAGATTCCTTCACGTCAGCGGGCCGTAGGCCCTGTAGCGGGGGTTGTGGCGTCCCCCCCCCAGGGCTAGGGCGGCAGGGCAAGCAACCTGCGCCTCAATCGAGGATAAATACCTAGGGATCCTCCGCACAGGGAACGGCAACCTCAGAGGGCGCAGCTTGTCCTAGGCTATCCAAAAAATGCTGCAAGAGCTGAAAGCGAGGTGGGTTGAGGCTGTAGTAGATCCAGCGCCCCTGCTGGCGAGCGTTGACCAACTGCGCATCTCGCAAGGTCTTTAAGTGAAACGAGAGCTTGGATTGGCTTACCTGCAGCTTTTCGCAGAGATCGCAAACGCACAGCTCCCGCCCACGCAACAGTTGCAGCGCGCGCAGGCGAATCGGATCGGAGAGAGCGTGAAATCCCTCCCGTACCTGCTCACACAGCAAATCCTCCTCTACCTTGGCCAACCACGAAACCATCCTTCGACTAGGGTAGCAAGAGCTTTGCGCTCCCGTCGGCAAGCACTCCCCCCACCCCAGTTGCTCCTGGACTGGGAAGGCCGCCATTGCTTTGCAGCACCAGCGCAACCCTAGGCTCGCGCTGCCTCTGATCAGGTCAACCCCGGCAGCAGTTGGTAATGCAACACCTGCGGTGGCCGAGCAAAGTAGGGCTCGAGGAGGGTGCGCCAGCGGACAAAGTTTTCCGATTGGCGGAAGTTAACCAAATGGGCCTCCAGGGATCCCCAGTGTACCAGCAACAGGTATTGCTGAGGGTGCTCTAAACAGCGCTGCAGTTGGTGCTGCCGATAGCCATCGGTCTGTTGTAGGTAGACAAAGGCTTGCGCGATGGCAGCCTCAAAAGCGGCTTCAGAGCCGGGGCTGACTTCAAACTGAGCCACCTCTAGGACAGGCGAAGGGTTCATAGGCTAGGTGTGCAGGCCGCACTCGGTTTTGGCTGTGCCCTTCCAGCGGCCAGAGCGGGGATCCGCTCCCGGCTCCACCGGCGCCGTGCAGTGGATGCAGCCGATGCTGGGATAGTTGCGGTCGTGGAGGGGGTTGTAAGGGATCCCGTGGTCGAGGATGTACTTCCAGACTTGGCCGTTTGTCCAGTCGGCGAGCGGGTTGAGCTTGAGGCGGTTGCGCTTGCCATCCCACTGCACCTTGCCGATATCGGCGCGGGTGGGGGATTGCTCGCGGCGCATCCCCGTAATCCAGGTGGTGCAGTTGGCCAGGGCGCGATTCAGGGGCTCTACCTTGCGGAGGCTGCAGCAGAGGTCAGGGTTGGTGCGGTACAGCTCCGGCTCATATTGCGCCGCCTGCTCTTCGGGGGTGAGCAGCGGTTTGAAGATCTCCAGCTGCAAATGGGGGTAACGGGCCAACACCTGCTGCTGCAGTTGCAGGGTTTCCGGGAAGTGAAAATCGGTATCCAGGAAAAAGGCGCGCACCTGGGGGCGAATGGCCGTGAGCAGATCGATGAGAACCAGATCTTCCGGTCCAAAGCTGCAGGCCAGCACCAGCCCGTCCCCAAACTCCGCAACGGCCCAGGCCAGCAGGTCGCTCGCCGACAAAGGCTCAAATCGCTCGCTCAGAGAAGCTACCTGCGGCTGATACTGCTCTCGTAACGCCTGAGCCGCCAGCTCCCAGTGGCCGGAGGAAGAAAGGGTTGCAGTCATAGGGGGAAGACATCGAATCCAAGGCTCTTTGCCTTTTTAATCTACACTAATTCGGTCAAGGTTTAGGATTTTTGGCTACTGGGCAACGGCGGGCAGGGATCGAGATCCTTTGGCCCGCAGGGGGATTTGTCCCCAGCGATCCCGCCGAACTCCCATGACCAGGCCATGCCAGAGAGGTCTGGGATCCGGCTCCGGCAGGTGAACCCAGTGGTAGCGCAACACCCCTCGCCGTGGGTTGACGTCCAACTCAAACACGCGCAGAGCGGAGACCGGCCCCACCAGAGGCGGCGCTGTCAGGTAGGGGATTCCGTCCTGCACATAGACCTTCGGCACGTGCAGATGTCCACTCAACACTGCCACCACCCGCCCGTGGTCGGCCAAGAGGGTATGCAGAGCTACAGCTTGCTCGCTGCGAAGCCGGTACTTGCGGAACAAAACCGCATCCATTTGGGTGGGGGAGATAAAGGGAGGCTGATGGATGAGCAGGATCAGCCATTCCTCCGGCACCGCTTGTAGATGTTCGCCTAGCCAGCGCAGTTGCGCGGGGCGCAGCACGCCCTGGGGCAGAGGGAACTGGCCCAGGCTGGCATCGAGGGCAATCAAGCGGATCCCAGGCAGGGGGGAAAGGCTGTAATCGACATAGCCTGTGGGGGCAAGGGGCAACGGAAATTGACGTTGGCACCAGCGGATAAATTGCTCCCGGTTGAAGCGCCCCTCCCTCCCCAAGGTGTCGATATCGTGGTTGCCGAGGCTGAGGTAGTAGGGCACCCGCAGTTGGGCGAGGATCTCCTGGAACACCTCAAAGCTCTCCGGATCGGCTTGATCCACCAAATCGCCGGTGAACACCACAAAGTCCAGATCCGGCACTTGGTTGAGATGGGCAACGGCAGCTTCCAACTGGCGGCGGGGGGAATCGGACATCCACCAGCAGCGGCACCCTGTCTCCGGCATTAGGTGAACATCTGAGACTTGGGCAAAGCAAATCCTTTGGGTGGCCATCACCTAGGTACTTATTCACACCTCACGCCCGCATCATAGTCAATAACCGGCTAGAGGGCTATGGGCTTCTCTTAACCTCAGCCAGGATACCCTCACCCCCAGCCCCTCTCCCTTTGGGAGAGGGGAGTTGTGGTTGCTGCGATTTGGAATCGTCACAAATGAGTCTGATTCTTGTTCCGGCGCCGCTGCCGAGCAACTGCTAGGGTATAGCAACACGGATCTTCGACAAGAGGATCCCTCAGTTCAAGCAAGGAGAAAAAATCATGTCTGCTACCACCCTTGTTCGTTGCGCCTGTGACCACTGCAACTGCAGCTTCGAAAGCAGCCAAGGCTATCGCTACGAAGGCCAACTCTACTGCAGCCAAGCCTGTGCCACCCATGACCACGCCCACCCCTCCCCTTGCTGCGTGGCCTCTCACTGCTGTCAATAGCAGGTTGGCAGGGATCGCTCACCCCGGCTTTTGCTTTCCGGGATCCCAAGCTGCTTTTCTCCCTGAGCAGTTTTTGATAGGCTCCCAGGGAGTTTTATTCCTGTCGAGCTTGCATGGAATACCGCTGGGATCTGCTGCCCACCCCGCCTCAATTTGATCCGGAGCTGAGCCGAGAGTACGGCAAGTATGCGGCCAAGGTGCTGGCTCTGCGGGGGTTGCACAGCCGAGAACAGGCGCGGGCTTTTGTCGATCCTAATCAGTATTCTCCCACGCCAGCGGGATCCCTGCCGGATCTGGAGCGGGCGGTGGCGCGGCTGTTGCAGGCAAGAAAAAGAGGAGAAACCCTCTGCATTTGGGGAGACTTCGACTGCGATGGCGTTACCGCCACCAGCCTCTTGCTCTCGGCGCTACAAACCTTGGGCTTCCGAGTCCAGTTCACTCTACCGCTGCGCAGCACCGAAGGGCATGGCTTGAACCCTCAGCGGCTGCAGCAGGTGCTGGATCAAGGCTGCCAGGTGCTCCTGACGGTGGATTGCGGCATAGGCAATGCTGCCGAGATTGCTCTGGCCCAAGCCCAAGGGGTGGACGTGATCGTGACGGATCACCACGCCCTGCCGGATCCCTTGCCCCCTGCCTATGCGGTGGTCAACCCGCTGCGCCTGCCAGAGGAACACCCGCTGCGCTTTCTGCCGGGGGTGGGGGTGGCCTACAAGCTGGCGGAGGCCCTCTACCAAGCGCTGGGGATCCCTGGTGTAGAAGAGTACCTGGATCTGGTGGCGGTGGGGATCGTGGCCGATGTGGCGGTGTTGCAGCGGGAGTGCCGCTACCTGGTGCAGCGGGGCCTGCCCGTGCTGGCCAACACCCAGCGTCCGGGGCTGCGGGCTCTTTTGGATTGGGTGAGCAACAGCCAATCCTCAGGAACGCCGACAGCCCAGGACATCGCCTTTCGCCTTGCCCCCAAGCTGAACGCCATTGGTCGCTGGGACGATGCCAGCCTAGCGGTGGAGCTGTTGACCACCTCGGATCCGCAGCGGGCCCAGACGCTGGTGGAGCATTTCGTTGCCCTCAATGAGGAGTGTCGGCAACTCACCCAACAGGTTCTGCAAGAGGCCAGCCAACAGGTGGAGAGCTTGGATCTGGCGCGGGAGCGGGCAATTGTTTTGGCCGGAAGCGGCTGGAATCCGGGGGTTTTGGGGATCGCCGCGGCGCGCTTGGCGGAGCAGTACGGTTGCCCGACGGTGTTGATTGCCAAAGACGAGAGGACGGGACGGGGCTATGGTTCGGGCCGCTCGATTCCGGGGGTGAACCTGGTGGAGGCCATCGAGGCTGTGCGTCCCCTCTTGCTGGGGGGAGGCGGCCACCCCATGGCCGCTGGGATCCAAGTGGATCTGTCCTGCCTGGCCGCCGTACAACTGGCTTTGCGGCGGGAGCTGGCCGCGCGGGTCGGCCCGGATCGCCAAGCTCGCGCCTTGGCGGTGGAGATTGTTATCGATTGGGAGCGGTTGGCCTCTCAGGGCCGGGATGGGGTGGCAGAGCTGGACGAGGTGTATCGGCAGTTGCAGCTTCTGCAGCCCTTTGGCCACGGCAACCCCAACCCTGTCGTAGCCTTGATGAACGTTCGCCGCGGCAGCGTCAGGCTGAGGGCTTCCCAGAATGGCCGCCACCTGAAGTTTGAGCTGGGATCCCGTGCCCTCTGGTTTTGGGAAGCCGGCGAAGAGCTGGAGCGGTGGCAAGCATGCCAGGCCTTGGACATCGCCCTGCAGTTGGAAGCCGAGCAGCCCTGGCAGGGCAAAGTGCTGGCGGTGCGCCCCTCTGGCGACTGGCAGGCGCCCACCGTTTCCGCCCCCAGCCTTCGGATCCAGGATTACCGGCAACGCCCCCTGCCGGATTCCCTCCAAGAAGTCTTCCGCTACGATGGGCAGGCCCTTCCTCTCGAGCAAGACTTCCTCCCGTCGGCAAAAACAGCTCTGCTGCTGGCCCGCTGGCCCTGGCTGCCGGCAAATCTAGCCCAACTGCTGCAGCAGGTGCAGCCGCAAACGCTGATCCTGGCCGCTTCTGGTCATCACTGGAAGCGCCTCCCCCACCAAATCGCCCGACTCCAGGAATTGGGGCGGACGGGACAATGGGATCCCCATGTCCTGGCGGCGACAACCGGCTTGCCCTGGCAGTGGCTGGCGGAATTGGAGGGGCCGGAGCAGATCCCAACACGGCTGCTGGGCCGCATTCAAGAATCCCAAGCTTTTCACCGCTGGCTGGACGAAGCCAGCCCCACCCAGATCGCCCAGCTCTGTCAGCGGCTGCTGCGACCGGATCCCCTGCCGGCAGTTGTTTCTCCGAAGTAGAAGACGCCCCCCGGCACCACCATCAGCCAACTTTGGGATTGCGCACTACGCTTAGCCCTGCCGGCTGGAGTTGTGCCTCTTCGGCTCTGTCGGGCAGCGGGCGCAAGGGAGGGCCAAAGCGGCCAACGGCTATGGTGTTGTGCAAAGCCGGGATCCGGCGGATGGATCCCTGGCGTAGGCAGCGGTGCAGGCGGCGCAGCAGGAAGAGGTCAGCCTCGGAGCAATCCTCTTGGAAGACTTTGACGTTAAGTTCGTGTTCCTGAGCAGCGGTAAGCAGACCGGTCATCATGGCAGTTTGAATAATTTGCTGCACAATCGTGCTTTTGATCTCGCTCATGGTGGGGATGCTCTTGGATTGAGACTTTTCGCTGGTTTCATTCTCGGCAAGACCCTCTGAAATGGACTCCGCCGAATGGCGGATTGGATATACGCACTTTGCCGGCTTTTTCGCTGCCCAAGATCCCGGGCCTTTCACGGGTTTATAAGCTTCGACTTTGCTCAGATCCCATGCGGAGAGAAACCTAGGATCGGCGATGCGTTAGACTTTCACGTCTAACTCGAAGCCGGAGCAGCAATTGGATACTTAGGGATCCCATTGATGGGGCAGTGCAAAATTAAACTTGCAAATGGCTTGTCTGAACTTGCTTAACTTGGCCGACATCCTATTTTTTCGAGCCACTGTCTGTAGTAATACGGAAACGAAGAGGCCTTGCAACTACCGACAAATGGCGTAGGCCTGTCCAGACTTTACTTTCTGCAATCCCTGCCAAGGGAGAGCTGGCTCCCCCCTCAGGGGGCAGCGCAGCCGTTCTGTGTTAGTTTGGGGGCGTCCTACTTCTGCGATTGGCTGTGTCGGAAAGCCCCCAAAAAGTCGGCTGTGCCGCCCCTTTGGGCTGCTGTGGATGCGGCTGTCTGGGCCTGCTGGCGGTGCTGGGCTTGGGGCTGGCGGGGGCAGGGATCCTGGTCTGGAATGGGATCCGGGCTTCAGGCGCCTATCGCACCTACCAGTTGGCGGTGGAGCGGCTCGAACAGACTGCGGTGGTGGTGGAGCGGCTGGGGGATCCCCTGCGTCCGGGCTGGCCCTCGCGGCTGCGCTTTCAAGAGGATGAGCAAGCCGGCTGGGCCTGTCTGTCCTTTTTGATCACGGGATCCCGGCGCACCGGCGAGGTGGCTGTGGAGTCGGAGCGGGGGGTGGCCGGCTCAGCCTGGCAGTTGCGCCATCTGCAGGTGAAAGTGGATGGGGATCCACAGGCCATACAGATCCTGAAAGGGGAGGGGGGATCCCGCTGTGAACAAGAGGAGCCGGCTGCAGGGGCAGTGCTGCCGACAGGCGAGATCTGAGTAGTTGGACATGCTTAGCCGCGGGTAAAGTCAAAAGGACTCCGTCCCGCTGACGCGAACGGTTGTGGCCCTGGATCCCTATGCGAACAGTTCCCTATCTGCGCTTGCTGCTGCTGTTGGCGCTGTTGGCCTCGTTCGCGGGCCTGATCGTCTGGCTGATCCAATCGTTTTTGGATCTGTACTACGCCACCCGCTACCACCCGATTTTGGGGGGGCTGTTGATCGGGGTGCTGGTGTTGCTGCTGCTGGTGTTTTTGGCCGCTTCCATCTACTACTTGTTTCTGTTCCGCCCCGCCCCTAAAACCGAGAGGCTTCCCAGGCCAGCTCCCCCGGCAACTCCTGCCGAGAAGTGGGAGGCAGCCCGGCGCAACCTGGCGCAACTAGAAGCTCAGATGGCGCAGATCCAGGATCAGGTGGCGCGGGCGGCGCTGGCGGAACGGTCGGCCCGGCTGGCCCAACAGTTGGCCCAGCCGCAACTGAAGGTGGTGGTTTTCGGCACCGGATCGGCGGGCAAAACCTCGCTGGTGAACGCGCTGCTGGGGCGGCGGGTGGGGGCGGTGGGGGCAACGCTGGGCACCACGCAGGCGGTGGCGGTTTACGATTGGGACCTGCCCGGGATCCCCCACCCGGTGCAGATCGTGGACTGTCCGGGCATTTTGGAGATCGGGCCGGCAGGGGCGATGCGGGAAGAGGAGGCGCAGGCCCAGGCCCAAGCTGCCGATCTGCTGCTGGTGGTGGTGGACGGGGATCTGCGCCGGTCGGAGGTGGATCCCTTGCGTCGGTTGATCGCCCTGGGCAAGCGGGCTCTGCTGGTGCTCAACAAAATCGACCGTTACACCCCCGAAGAACGGCGGCTCCTGCTGCAACGGCTGCGGGAACGGGTTTACCCCTTGATCCAACCGGAAGATGTGCTGCCGGCCGCCGCTGCTCCAGCCCCTGTACAGGTGGGATCCCAAACCTGGCAGCCGGAACCGGAGGTGGCGGCGGTGCGGGATCGCGTCCAGGCGGTGCTCTACGCCGAGGGGGGATCCCTGGCGTTGGACAATGCCCTGCTGCAATCCCAGCAACTGGGCGAAGAGGCCAAGCGGATCATCCAGGCGCAGTTGCGCCGCCAGGCGGAGGAGGTGATCGACCGCTTTCAGTGGATCGTGACCGGCGTGGTCTTTGCCAACCCCATCCCGGCGCTGGATCTGCTGGCCATTGCTGCCATCAACGCCCAGATGGTGGTGGAGCTGGGATCCCTCTACGGCTGCAAGATGAACCTGCAGCAGGGGCGGGAGCTGGCCCTGTCGCTGGCCAAGACCCTGGCCGGCCTGGGGCTGGTGGAGGGGGCGCTCCAACTGACCACCGGGCTCCTGGCCACCGTGGCTGAGGTGAGCGTGGTTGGCTTTTTGGCGACAGCCCCCATCCAGGCGGCCAGCGCCGGCTATCTCACCCGCATTGCCGGCAAAAGCTTCATCGAGTATTTCCAGCGCAACCAAAGCTGGGGGGAAGGGGGGATGCAGGCAGTGGTCAAGGCCCAGGTGGAGAGCGCCCAAAAATCGGGCTGGCTCAAGGAGTTTGTCCGCCAGGCCTCAGAACGGGTTTTTCGCCTGCGCTAGTCCTTGTTGGTGGCCTCGACAGCAATGTCCGTCGGCATGAAGGCCAGCTCCATCTGCGCCACGTAGTCGGCGTAGCTGAGGGCGGGCACATCGTCCCATTCCGCCAGGCCGTGCATCCGCTTCGACCACTCGATAAAGGGGGCAGGGTAGGCGTAGGTCAAGCTGGGATCCGCCAGCACCTCTTTGGGCAGCGGCGGAACCGACTTGAGCACGGCCAGCAACGCCGGCGGTCTGTAAATGACCACGCGGGCGGCTTCGATCTGCTCCGGGGAAACCTTGAACTTGGCAGCGATGAACGAAATTACTTTGGAAAGGGCCATCCCCCACCCTCAACTTGGCCTGTACAGCTAGATCGCCGCAAGGGCAAGCAGTCGACCACGGGAATCCCACCGGGGATCCCTTGCTGCAGATTGTTGTTGCCCGCTATCCTAGTAAAGCCGAAAAATTGGGGAAACAGGTGAGCCGTGGCTAAAAAAAGCATGATCGAGCGGGAGAAAAAGCGCCAACGCTTGGTCGAAAAATACCGGGAGAAGCGCCAACAACTCAAGGCGGCCATGGCCGATCCCAACATCGACCAGGCCACCCGCATGGAGCTGCACGCCCAACTGCAAAAACTCCCTCGGGCCAGCTCGCCCACCCGCCTGCGCAACCGCTGCTGGAAAACCGGGCGTCCCCGCGGCTATTTCCGGGATTTCGGCCTCTGCCGCAACAGCCTGCGGGAAATGGCCCACCGCGGCCTGCTGCCGGGCGTGGTCAAGGCAAGCTGGTAGAGCCAAGCTTGCCAGCCGCTGGTTACAACCCCGCCCGCAGGAGCGGAGCGTTGCGAGCGAAAACCAGGCTGCTGGCCGTCTCAGTCGAGGGGAGGGCATCTCCTGTCTCCGAGGGGGGTGGAGTTTGCTCAGGGCTGGTCGGCCAGCGGCGCTGGTTGAGATGTCAAAAACTTTTGTCTTCAGGCGAGGGAAGTATCTCAGCCGGGCGGCTGCTCTCGCCAAGTTAGCGAGGGATCCCTGTGGCCCTAGAGCCTTTCCAGATCTGCGACGAAGATCTCACCCCCGAAGTGGCAGAGGCGCTGGCCGGGGAAACCCTCTTGGCTGTGGACACCGAAACAATGGGGCTGATCCCACAGCGGGACAGGCTCTGTGTGGTGCAAATAGCCAACGCTGCCGGCGAGGTGGTGCTGCTGCGGCTGAGCCGCGGCGTGAAGCAGGCCCCCCATTTGGCGCGGCTGCTGACGGATCCCAACATCGAAAAGATCTTCCATTACGCCCGTTTTGACCTGGCCATGCTGCGCTACCACTTGGGGATCCAGGCCTGGCCGGTCTTCTGCACCAAAATTGCCAGCAAGCTGGCCCGCACCTACACCAGCAAGCACAGCCTGAAGGACGTGGTGGGCGAGCTGTGCGGGGTGGAGCTGAATAAAACTGCCCAGAGCTCCGACTGGGGAAACGTCCAGGCCCTCTCGCCGGAGCAGTTGGAGTACGCGGCCAACGATGTTCGTTACTTGATCCCGGTGCGCCACAAGTTGGCCCAAATGCTGCAGCGGGAAGAGCGCTGGGAGCTGGCACAGCGCTGTTTTCAACACCTCCCCACCCTGGTGGAGCTGGATCTGCTGGGATATGGCAACGTCTTCGAGCACCAGTAGCGAAGGCCCTCAGTTGGCCAAGTCGGGGAAGGTGGCCCGCACCGCCGGGTGGATGAGCTTGCCGCCGCAGAGGTTGAGCCCCTTGGCCAGGGCCGGGTCCTGCTCCAAGGCGGCGCTCAAGCCGAGGTTGGCCAACTTGAAGATGTAAGGGAGGGTGGCGTTGACCAGCGCCTGGGTCGAGGTCCAGGGGACGGCCCCCGGCATGTTGGGAACCCCGTAGTGCAAGACTCCATAGGCTTCGTAAACCGGCTGGGCATGGGTGGTGGCCTTGGTGGTGGCGATGCACCCCCCCTGATCCACGGCCACATCCACGATCAAAGAGCGGGGCCGCATCTGGGCCACCAGCTCTTCCTTCACCAAAACCGGGGCGCGTCTGCCCGGCACCAACACCGCTCCCACCACCAGGTCGGCCTCGCGGACACATTCCTCGATGCTTTGGGCCGTGCTGTAGAGCAGCTCTACCCGCGAGCCAAAAATCAGCTCCAGCTCGTTCAGCCGCTGCAGGTTAATGTCCAAAATCTGCACCCGTGCCCCCAAGCCTACGGCCATTTTGGCCGCCTCAGTGCCCACGGTTCCCCCGCCCAGGATCACCACCCGCCCCGGCGGCACCCCCGGGATCCCGCCCAGCAGCACGCCTCGCCCCCCCTGCTGGCGAGTCAGGTAGTGGGCGCCCAATTGCACCGACAGCCGCCCGGCAATCATGCTCATGGGCATCAAGAGGGGCAGGGATCCATCGGCCAGCTCCACCGTCTCGTAGGCCAGGCAGGTGGCCCCCGAACGCAGCAGGGCCTGAGTCAGCTCGCGGCTGGCCGCCAGGTGCAAATAGGTAAACAGGATCAGATCCGGGTGGAGCAGGGGATACTCGGCGGGCAGGGGCTCTTTGACCTTCACCACCAACTGCTGCCGGTAGATCTCCTCAGGGGTGGCGGCCAGCTTGGCCCCCGCTTTTTGGTAGTCTTCGTCGCTAAAGCCCGCCCCCTGGCCAGCTTGGGTCTCCACCCACACCTGGTGCCCCTGCTCCGTCAGAGCCCGCACCGCCGCCGGCGTCAGGCCAACGCGAAACTCCTGCTCCTTGATCTCTTTGGGCACACCAATGCGCATAGGGATCCCCATAGGGCTGTCTTCCAGTCTAGACAGACCAGCGCTGGGATGGGATCCCTGGCCGACGGGGGGCGGCAGGAATTGTAAAGTTTTGTGCGCAATCTGTCGGGGCGAGCCGTTGTTAGCTTTCCCCTGGCAACACCAGGCTTTAAGAGGAATCTAGAACTGCTTGCCCAAATTGACCCAAAAACGTGACATAATGCCCTCAAAACAGCGAATTTCCCGACTTGCGCTTATCCGGCGAAGCAGTGTTAATATCTGTTTCGAGAAGTCTCCGTACTCCCTCGCAAACGCACCTTGAAAACCTTATGGATTCAGCCTTTTCCGGGGGTAGGGTTGATCCCTACCTTTTCCCCGCAAGGGGACGGAAACTAGAACACTCCTGCGTCGTAGATCTGTTTTGCGAGGGGTTGATCCCTACCTTTTCCCCGCAAGGGGACGGAAACTCGACAACGAGCACCCGGTGGCTGCGGTTTCCGGTGAAGTTGATCCCTACCTTTTCCCCGCAAGGGGACGGAAACGGTGGATTTTGTGAGATACACGAATTGTCTTTAAGTTATCGTTGATCCCTACCTTTTCCCCGCAAGGGGACGGAAACCTGCCAACTTGTATAGATATAGATTCGGCCCCCGTCGGGTGTTGATCCCTACCTTTTCCCCGCAAGGGGACGGAAACGATGGCTGCCTGATGGCAGCCATCCATATGGATATGATCGTTGATCCCTACCTTTTCCCCGCAAGGGGACGGAAACGTCATGAAGTACTGCTCGGAAAACCCCTCATACTCCAGTTGATCCCTACCTTTTCCCCGCAAGGGGACGGAAACTGCATTTGAACCTCCCTTTACAGGGATAAAAGAACACCCAGGTGTTGATCCCTACCTTTTCCCCGCAAGGGGACGGAAACAGTCAAACATTTTCGTCTCCTTGTGAGAAAGTGTGCCTAATCGTTGATCCCTACCTTTTCCCCGCAAGGGGACGGAAACCGACCTTAATGGGCAGCCGAGAAGTGGTGTAAGACCCCGTTGTTGATCCCTACCTTTTCCCCGCAAGGGGACGGAAACTTGATTAAGCTCACCATCCGGAGAGCCTCCCTGATGGTGTTGATCCCTACCTTTTCCCCGCAAGGGGACGGAAACATCAAGATGAGGTAACCATGTAGGCTTCAAGCAGAGCCTGCCTGTTGATCCCTACCTTTTCCCCGCAAGGGGACGGAAACGCGAGGCATTGCGGATGGTCCAGCTAATCTAATCTAATGTTGATCCCTACCTTTTCCCCGCAAGGGGACGGAAACAATCTGGGCATGGCCACCCATCATTGGTGACCTCCTCAAGGTTGATCCCTACCTTTTCCCCGCAAGGGGACGGAAACAAGCCACGGATGTGTCCGAACAGAGGGCAGCTAGCTCCCGTTGATCCCTACCTTTTCCCCGCAAGGGGACGGAAACTTTATATATATGACTACAACAGCGGGCAGCGCTTAGTCAGTTGATCCCTACCTTTTCCCCGCAAGGGGACGGAAACCTCGGGACAAGGTAGTCCCTCAAAGGTTTCGTGCTTTGTGAGGTTGATCCCTACCTTTTCCCCGCAAGGGGACGGAAACTTCCCAGGTCAGTTTGGCCTGTCCTGGTCCAACTTGACCGTTGATCCCTACCTTTTCCCCGCAAGGGGACGGAAACTGTATATGCGCACTACCTCCTTCCCGTCAAAAATGACGGGTTGATCCCTACCTTTTCCCCGCAAGGGGACGGAAACAAGACAAGTTTCAATTCAGCTGACTCAGTCTCAGCTAGTAAAGTTGATCCCTACCTTTTCCCCGCAAGGGGACGGAAACCTCCAAAGCTTCCCTGATTTCTCCGCGCTCTATGCGTAGTTGATCCCTACCTTTTCCCCGCAAGGGGACGGAAACTCCGCACCTGTGAAGCCCAGGGCCTTCAAGACTTCTGCAAGTTGATCCCTACCTTTTCCCCGCAAGGGGACGGAAACTTCCCGATAAGGGAGGTACAACCTACGGAAGAGAAGTTGATCCCTACCTTTTCCCCGCAAGGGGACGGAAACTCTTGAGACCTGGAACATAGAGGTACTCGATGACTCGTTGATCCCTACCTTTTCCCCGCAAGGGGACGGAAACCCCGCATCGTGAATTTGTTTGGCTAACGCACGAGCGCGGTTGATCCCTACCTTTTCCCCGCAAGGGGACGGAAACGTACCAAAAAGAGATGAACCATAATCAGTAGTTACTAAGTTGATCCCTACCTTTTCCCCGCAAGGGGACGGAAACCGTCGAAACATACACCCGCTGAGACCACAGTTACAGGGCACAAAGTGTTGATCCCTACCTTTTCCCCGCAAGGGGACGGAAACAAGACAAGTTTCAATTCAGCTGACTCAGTCTCAGCTAGTAAAGTTGATCCCTACCTTTTCCCCGCAAGGGGACGGAAACCTCCAAAGCTTCCCTGATTTCTCCGCGCTCTATGCGTAGTTGATCCCTACCTTTTCCCCGCAAGGGGACGGAAACTCCGCACCTGTGAAGCCCAGGGCCTTCAAGACTTCTGCAAGTTGATCCCTACCTTTTCCCCGCAAGGGGACGGAAACTTCCCGATAAGGGAGGTACAACCTACGGAAGAGAAGTTGATCCCTACCTTTTCCCCGCAAGGGGACGGAAACTCTTGAGACCTGGAACATAGAGGTACTCGATGACTCGTTGATCCCTACCTTTTCCCCGCAAGGGGACGGAAACCCCGCATCGTGAATTTGTTTGGCTAACGCACGAGCGCGGTTGATCCCTACCTTTTCCCCGCAAGGGGACGGAAACGTACCAAAAAGAGATGAACCATAATCAGTAGTTACTAAGTTGATCCCTACCTTTTCCCCGCAAGGGGACGGAAACCGTCGAAACATACACCCGCTGAGACCACAGTTACAGGGCACAAAGTGTTGATCCCTACCTTTTCCCCGCAAGGGGACGGAAACTGCAAAGAAACAAAGAAATCACGACCATTGATGAGGTATGCGTGTTGATCCCTACCTTTTCCCCGCAAGGGGACGGAAACTCGGTCAGCAAGCCGAAGCACTTCACCAACTTACGCAGGGTTGATCCCTACCTTTTCCCCGCAAGGGGACGGAAACGTACCTTTTGTCCGCACCGAGAGCAGTTTTGGCTTGTGGTTGATCCCTACCTTTTCCCCGCAAGGGGACGGAAACAACGCACGAAGTTGTTCCCAGGTTAACTTAAGCTGCCCTGGGTTGATCCCTACCTTTTCCCCGCAAGGGGACGGAAACGAAAAGGGAGGTCGTATGTTTACAAAAGAGCAGTTTCTGTTGATCCCTACCTTTTCCCCGCAAGGGGACGGAAACGCCCTGCTGAAAGCCTCAGAACCCTCCGCTATGTCACGAGTTGATCCCTACCTTTTCCCCGCAAGGGGACGGAAACTCCACGCCTCCATCCCGGAGGTCGGTTTAACGCTGCGTTGATCCCTACCTTTTCCCCGCAAGGGGACGGAAACAACTGCTGCCCAACCCCACACGCCGATTGACCCGGCTCCGTTGATCCCTACCTTTTCCCCGCAAGGGGACGGAAACTTCCCGGACAATCCGCTCTGTATCGTATCCCCCGCGGTTGATCCCTACCTTTTCCCCGCAAGGGGACGGAAACATCTAGTTCCTCCCCCACACCAGACACCCAGGATTAGTTGATCCCTACCTTTTCCCCGCAAGGGGACGGAAACCCCAGAACTTCATAACCATACTAATCCTCCCTTGTTGATCCCTACCTTTTCCCCGCAAGGGGACGGAAACGTCAGACTCAATTAATATAGTGGGTACTTCTTCAAGTTGATCCCTACCTTTTCCCCGCAAGGGGACGGAAACACGATGCAGGGGGTTTCATCCCCTGCCATTGTGGGGAAGTGTTGATCCCTACCTTTTCCCCGCAAGGGGACGGAAACTTTTTGAGGACTTCGATAATGTTAGATTTGGACTTAAGTTGATCCCTACCTTTTCCCCGCAAGGGGACGGAAACTGCAGTTTGCGAAATAGTCCTCGCGGTTGTTGAAGACATAGTTGATCCCTACCTTTTCCCCGCAAGGGGACGGAAACGCCTCCTTGAGGGAGAACCCATTAATCTTCATTTCAGCGTTGATCCCTACCTTTTCCCCGCAAGGGGACGGAAACCTTTGGAAAAGCACCGACCCTGCTAGCCACATCGAGAAGTTGATCCCTACCTTTTCCCCGCAAGGGGACGGAAACCCACATAGTATCTTTCCACTCGCTCGTTGAACATCCAGGTTGATCCCTACCTTTTCCCCGCAAGGGGACGGAAACTTTCCAAAGAGCACCGAGGCAATTGTCGAAAACATGTACTGTTGATCCCTACCTTTTCCCCGCAAGGGGACGGAAACTTCGCGTTGACCTCCTTCGGCTTGATGATCCCACCATCAAGCTCGAGTTGATCCCTACCTTTTCCCCGCAAGGGGACGGAAACACACCAGCTCGGGATGTACTTTATTGAGCAGTGGCGCATGTGTTGATCCCTACCTTTTCCCCGCAAGGGGACGGAAACGGGTTGCTTTACCCGGGTTACACCCCGGGATAGGGCGCAGAAGTTGATCCCTACCTTTTCCCCGCAAGGGGACGGAAACGTTGAACCACCCAAGTTGGTGGTTCGTAACATCAACGGGTTGATCCCTACCTTTTCCCCGCAAGGGGACGGAAACGCTTCTTCACAGGAACTGGAACTGGGGACAGCTCCTTCAGACCGTTGATCCCTACCTTTTCCCCGCAAGGGGACGGAAACTATAGGGATCCGGTGGATCCCTGGTTAGGTCGGGGGTTGCTCTGCCCAGAAGGGATCCCTAGCGCAGGAAGCGGGCCAACAGCAGCAGGCCGAGGCCGCCGAAGAGGATGTTGAAGCTCCAGGCTGCCGCCCAGGGGGGAAGGGCTCCTGCTTCGCCCAGGCTGCGAGACACACTCAGCACCACGTAGTAGGCAAACACCAACAGGATCCCGAAGACGACACCCCCATAGCGGCCCACCCGCCGCGCAGTGGTGGATCCCAGGGGAAGGGAGATCAAGACGGCAAAAAAGCTGGCCAAGGGCAGGGAAAAGCGCATGTGGAACTCGGTGCGCAGGGGCTGGGTATTGAGGTTGGAGCGGGCCAGGCGGGAGATGCGCTCCGCCAGCTCCGGCAGGCTCAGCTCGTTGGGCGGAACCGGCGGCTGCATCAGGGCGGCCAGATCTTGGGAGACCTCTAGCGGCTTGCGGTCGAAGGGCTCTTCGGCCAGGCTGAGGCCGTCAGGGCCGTAGCGGTGGGTCACCCCTTCGCTGAGGGTCCAGTCCAGGCCATTCCACACCGCCTGGGCCGCCAGGGTCACCTCTGCCAACTGGTACTTGCCCCCCGGCAAGGGATCCACCTGCAAGATGGTGACATCCTGCATGGTGTTCAGCCGCGGATCCACCTGGCGGATGAAAAACCAGAGGTTGTCTTCCGTCCCGCCAACGCGGGCGGTTCTGAAAAAGACGTCGTATTGCACCGGGGTGGTGGCCCGGGCCAGGAGCGCCTGCTGGTCGATCTGGCGGATTTCTCGTTTGCTGGCCGGCAGGAGCACGTTGCTGATCCAAAAAGCGCTCAGGCTCATGAGCAGCCCCACCAGCAACAGGGGACGAAAAATGCGCGTAAACGGGATCCCGGCTGCCCGCATGGCGGTAATCTCGCTGTTGCCGCTCAGCTTGCCCAAGGTGAGCATGGTGGCAAAAAAAGCGGCGATGGGCATGCCCAGCAGCACCATCTCCGGCAGATCCAAAATGAGAAGGCGCAACACCGTCAGGGGCGGCACGGATCCCTCGACCAGCCGCTCGGCCAAGGTAAAGAGCCGGCCTGCCAAAAGCAGCAGGGTTCCCCCAGCTATACCGGCCAGCACCGGCGTGAGCATCTGCCCAAACAGGTAGCGCTCCAGCAGCCAGAACTTGGTGAGCAAGCGGGCCATGTCCAACAATTGAGGGATTGGGGCTATTTCAGGCTAGCTTGAACGGTTCTCCGGCAGGCCCTCACCCCCAGCCCCTCTCCCAGAGGGAGAGGGGAGCTGGGATCAACTCACAAGCTGTTTCATGGCTGTTTGCCATGACCATGGCAGCGCTGGCGTTGAACCCAGGTTTGCCGGCCATTGGCTCTGGATCAAGGCCTCCGGGAGGCCGGCGGCTCGGCAGGAGGGGGTAAGGGCTCGGTTTCGCCGCCGGGATCCAAACGGCTGGCCGAGGAGTTGAGGGGAAGCGGGGGCTCAGGATCCAGCTTGGCTCCCCAGGCGGCCAGGTAGGCTCTTTGTTCGGGGGAAAGGCGACGCACCCGGCGAAAGTCCGCGCCGGCCACGATGGCGCCGGCGTAGGCCCCGCTTTTAAAATCGGGCTTTTTTCCTGGCTGAGCCGGAGAAGCCGTCTGCAGGGATCCCACAAACAAGAGGGCGCGGTAGAGATCGGCGCCGCGCAGGTCGGCATTGCGCAGGTTGGCCCCGCAGAGGTTGGTGTGGCTGAGGTCGCAATCCCGCAGGTTGGCTCTTTCCAGGCTGGCCTCGCTGAAGTCCACCCCCCGCAGCAGGGTGCCATGCAGGTCGGCCCCTTCCAGCATGGTGCCCAGATTCACCACCCGGATCCCGTTGAGGCGATCCCGCTGGTAGCCGCCTTTGCCGTCCAGGATGGGCCGGCCCAGGTGTTCGTCGCGGCGCAGGGGGCTAAGCAAGTTAGCGGTGGAGAGGAAGCGCAGGATCTTGGCTTTGCCAAAGCGATCCACGCCGTTGAGGAGCGCCGCCGTGCGCCCGGCCGCAATGGCCCGCTCCAGGGGCCAGTCGTCCAACTGCCCGTCAGGGGAGAGAACCAGGTTGGAGATGCCCTCGAAGTAGGCGTCGATGGTCTGCTGCTGGGTGATGATGTTCTGCTGGATGGTGAGGTCGCGGGAGATGACGTACTGCCGCCAGGCGATGTAGGCGGCCAGGAGGGCGATCAGGATCTGACCTGTAGCCCCGAACACCTCGCCCAAAGCCCCGATGGCCTCCCAGCTCAGGGATCCCAGGGCCGAGAAGGCTCCACTCCAGACCAATCCTCCCATCACCGCCAAGCCGAGAGCTGCTGCCGCCCACCCCAGGCTGGGCCAGGTGGTCAGCCACTGCCAGAGGTCGCGCCCGATCTGCACCCAGAGCGGCTGCCCCCACCAGCCGGCCAGGCCCAGCCAAGCCAGCACCGCCCCCCAGCCCAGGGCCGGCTGCCCTGCCCACTGGCCCAGCAGCAGCAGCAGGGCTGGGATCCCCAACAACAGCAGGTTGAGCAGGGGGCGCCCAGACGAGAGGGAAGCCAGCGGCAACTCTTGGGAGGAGCCTTCGCGGGCAAGGGCTTCGTCGGTCATGGCAAGGGTATACTCTAGGGGTAGCGTTGGATCTACAAAAAGAAGCCTGCATCAGTCCGTATTTGGAGTTGGGGAAGAGGGCAGGATCCTGCCTGTCAGGTTTGGTAGGATAGCCTCGACCCTCCTTCCTTCTCTGGCCCAGCCTGGTGTGGGGATGACTCCTATGATCTCTTCCTTATCGTTCATCCGTCTGCAGAAATCCGGCGAACACCAATTTACAGCAGTCCTGCCTGACTTGCGGTTGCAGCGTCACGGCTCCGCGACGCTGACGCGACTGGCCACCTCTTTGCTGTTGAGCACCAGCTTACTGCTGGCGGCAGGAAGGGATCCCAGTTGGGCGCAAACTTCCCTGGACACCGGCCTTTTGGAGAAGCAGGCCCTGCCCCAAGCGCCGCCGCTGCCGGACGACCGCCCCGCCATTTTTGTGGATGCCGCCAATGGCAGCGATACCCAAGGGGATGGATCCCGCAACAACCCCTTCAAGACCATCACCCATGCCATCAGCCGGGCGCCAGCCGGCAGCATCATCCAGCTTCTGCCGGGGGTGTACAGCGCAGAAAGCGGCGAAGTCTTCCCCATCCGCCTCAAGGCCGGCCTTATCTTGCGCGGGGACGAGTCCACCTTGGGAGAGGGCTACCTGATCGATGGCGGCGGCACCTACATGAGCCCGACCTTGGCCCGGCAAAACGTTGCCCTGCTGGCAGAGACCGGCTCAGAGGTGCGGGGGGTTACCCTGCGCAACCAGGGTCGGCGCGGCTACGCCCTCTGGGTAGAATCGGCTTCCCCGCGCATTCTCAACAACAGCTTTGTGGGCAGCATCCACGACGGCATTTTCATCGCCGGCGCCTCCAACCCCTGGATAGAAGGCAACCGCTTCTACAAAAACGGGGCCAACGGCATCTCCGTCTTGGGCACCTCCCAGCCCACCATTGTCAACAACCTCTTCCAAGAGACCGGCTTTGGCCTCACCATCGACCAGCGCTCGGCGCCGATTGTGCGCAACAACCGCATCCTGCAAAACCGCACCGGCATTGTGGTCGGCGGCAGCGCCCGTCCCATCCTGCGCAACAATCTCATTGCCCGCAACCTGGAGACTGGCCTGACAGCTATCACCACCGCCCAGCCAGATTTGGGCACGGCTTCGGATCCCGGCAACAACATCTTTGAGGGGAACGGCCAGTACGACATCCACAACGCCACCCGCGGCCTGCGCCTCAACGCCAATGGCAACCAACTGGCCGGCAAAACCAAAGGGGAGCTGGATCTGGCCGGCCAGACCACGGTGGCTGCGCTGCCCAGCAACGCCCCGCCACCCATTGCGGCAGGCGGCTTGACGCTGCCCACAACTCCGCAGGCCGAGCCTCCGGCTCCCAGCAGGGATCCCCAGCCGGCGGCGGCCTCTCCCACCTTGCCGGTGGTGACGGTGCCCCAATCGACTGCCCCCGTTCCCCCTCCTGCAGCGGGATCGGGAGGGCGCATTTTGCCCAGTGCCCCCCCTCAGCCGGCAGGCGCTCAACCCCAGGAGTTTGTTGCCGTCCCCTTCACCCCCGATGGCTCCACCACGCCTGCCCAACCGGTTGAGCCTGCTCCTGCCACTCCCGTCCGCCAGCAATCTGTGGCTCCTCTCACGGATATTACTACCCTCCTGCCACCCCCGGCTCGCCGACAAGCGGGCAGCAGCCCAACAACCCCCCCTGTTCCCGTTGCCGCGGCTCCAGAACCGGCGGTAGCCCCAGCAGAGTCGGCCACCCGCTTTCGTGTGCTGGTGACCCCCAAGGGCAGCGACGATTTGCAGCGGCTGCGGCAGCTCCTCCCCGAAGCGGTGGAGACCGTGTTCAACGGCAGGAGGGTGCTGCAGGCCGGCCTCTACGACAGCCGCAGCCAGGCCCAGTCAGTCTTGGATCGGCTGTTGGACGCCGGCTTTGACGCGGTGGCGGAGATGATCTTCCGTTGACCTCACTGCCCAGGGATCCCCCCCGGCAGGATAGGAACTCCCCAGCAGGGAATGTATGATGCCTAGCACGGCTTTTTCCAGAGCAATGGGGAGGAAAGCCGTGCCGTCAGGTTGTCCTGGGGATCAGCCAGGGCAAGCAATGGGGAAAGTCCGGTGCAAATCCGGCGCTGTGCCGCAACTGTGATGGGCTGAGGCCCTCAGTCAGGATGCCCGCCTGCGGCTTTGGCTCAAAGCTTAGCCCTTCCGCGTCGCACGGAAGCAGGAGCAACCGGATGAAAGTAACTGTATGTCTCAGCCTTGGGCTGGGGATCTTGAGTTTGGGGATCCCGGCCTGGGGGCAGGCAATCTTGGATACCGGCCTCAGCGCCGAGATTTTGAATCAACCCGTCACCACCCCGTTTCGCCGTCCCGACCTCTTGCGAGAGTCTTCCCGCCCCGTCTATGTCATCACCCGCCAGCAGATGCGCCAGCAAGGGGCAAGGACGGTGCAGGAAGCCCTGCGCTACTTGCCCGGGATCCTCAGCGATGGCACAGCGGGAACTCAGTTGGGAGCTCTTAGCTCTCAATTCATGCGAGGGGCGCGAACGGCGCAGGTATTGGTGCTCTTGGATGGCCGCCCTCTCAACGATCTGGGTTTTTTCGGGGGGTTTGACCTCTCCCAAATCACCGCCGATGTCGTCGAGCGAATTGAAGTCTCCCCCGGCGGCGGCTCTACCCTGTACGGCTCAGACGCCGTTGGCGGCGTGATCAACATCGTCACGGTGGAGCCGCAGCCAGAAACGGAGACGGTGCTGGAAGCGGCGGTCGGCAGCTACGGTCTCAATGAGCAAGGGATCCAAAGTCGCGGCCAAGCCCAGGATCTGGGCTGGGTGCTCAGCTATCGCCGTCTGCAAAGTAACAACGACTTTCCCTTTGCCATTGAGCGGCTGGGCAAGTCAGGCAGGCGGGAAAACTCGGCGGTGGAGTACCACAACTTGCAGGCCAAGCTCACCTGGCAACTGGCCGAAGATCAAGTCCTAACAGCCAACGCCCTCTACCTCAACAAAGCCTTTCGCGTGCCCGGCAGTGTAGAGTTTCCCTCTCCCGACGCAGAGCAAAACACCAACGATCTGCTGCTGGATCTCAGTTGGCTGTGGACTCAGGAAACAGGATCCCTGCAGGCAAGAGTCTTTTTGGACGATCTCAACTACCGCTTCAGCGCTCCGCAAAGCCAGGGATCCCGCGACGTCATCTTGCGCAATGGCTGGGGATCCCAGCTTCAATATGCTTGGCAGGCCGGCGAAAACCTAGAGGGAGTTTTGGGGGCAGATTATCGCTCTATCTCAGCCCGCAATACGACTTTTTCTTTTGCCAGGGGTTCTGCCAATATCAACTACGACGATACGGTTAACCAGGGGGCCCTGTTTGCCCGCCTGGACTACAGCCCGGATCCCCAGTTCCACCTCGACCTGGGCATCCGTCAGGACTTCAGCAGTTTGGCCAACGGCTCGGCCACCTCGCCGGCTGTGGGGATCCGGTGGGCAGTTGCCGAGGGAACTACCTTGAGGGCCAGCTACGCCGGCAGCTTTCGCACCCCCTTGATCTCGGAATTGTTCTTTCGGCTGCGCGGCTTTTTTGAAGTGGATGGCAACCCCAATCTCCGCCCAGAGCGAGGGGAGAGCTTGGACATCGGCCTGGATCAAACCTTGGGAGATTTTGGCCTGCTGCGCTTAACTTTTGCCCACAACCGCATCCGCGATGGCATCACCTTTGTCAGCCTTGGGCCGCGCCGGGGAACCTATGAAAATATCGGGCTGGTCGAATATACCGGCCTGGAAGCGGCTTTAGATTTGCGTTTGGGGGAAAACTGGACGCTTTTTGCCAACTATACCCTCAATGATCCCATCATCCGCGCTGCCCTTAACCCGGCCACAGTTGGCAAAGAGCTAGCCTTTGTAGGAGCCGATAGCTTCAATCTAGGCCTAAGCTACCGCCACGAGCAGGGCTGGTACGGCTCGATTTTGGTCCATCACATTGGGAGCTTTTTTACCAACAATGCCAATACGGAATCCCTGCCAGGCTACACCACCGTGGCTCTGCGCGGCGGGATCCCGTTGGCTGAGGCCCTGAGCCTAGAGTTGGGGATCGACAACCTGCTGGATGAGCAGTATGAAGTTTTCCCCGGCTATCCCGGAGTTGGCCGCACGCTGAGGGTGAACTTGCGGGGGCAATTTTAGCGATATCCCAGGCTGTTTTTAACTCTCCGGCTGACCACTTTTAGCGAGAACTTTCCAAGTTGATTGTCTGCTTTACGGTTTAGTTTGGATGCAACTTATGGCGATCTCAACCAACTCTCTATCTCCTAACTTTTCTCCATCGCCAACTTCGGCTCAAGCTGAGGCCGAACATTACCTCTGGATCTGCACCACCTGCGGATCTCGCTGGGTGAACGGCCAAAAAGAAGGGACTAGCAAAGGAGAAATGCTCCTGGCCGCCTTGCAATCGCAAGTGCTCAATTCCCAATTGCACCTGAAGCCAGTTGCCTGTATGAGCGGCTGCAGCCATGCCTGCGTGATTGCCCTAGCAGCCCCGGGGAAGATGACCTATGTCTTTGGCGATCTCGATCCAAAAGATGTAGAGCCAATCTTACAAACGGCGGAGCTGTATTTGACAAAGCCCGATGGGATCCTGCCCTGGGCAGAGCGCCCCATCAAAAAGGGGGTGATTGCCCGCATTCCGCCAATCCAATAGGAGCAACCTATGGCCGCTTTCAGTCCCTGGATCACGCCCTTAAACCAGACTTGGCAAGAGGTTTCCCCCACCGGCTGGACAACCGTTTACGAAGGGATCCCGGCTCACATCGACTGTCTTGGGCCATTGCTCTATGAGCTCTTTCAGGAGCGCTGGGCCGAGATCCAAGTGGGCCAGGTGGTGGAGGGAGGAGTGCTGGAGGCGGCCTTCAAGGATCCCCCTGCTCTCTGTGTGCTCTACGACGGCTATTTGACCGTGGCCACCGAAACTTGGCATTTGCACCTGTGTCTAGAAGAGCACCAGGGCGGCCCCTACAGCAGAACTCCACCTGAGCTGCGCCGCAAAAGATTGGTCGGCCGCGCCGCCCTCTATCGCCGCCTCAATCCGCAGGGCCAGCCTCGCCAATGGGGGATCCAATTTTGGAACGGAGCAGAGGAATCGCTGCTGCAGATCTTTTTGCCCAGTCCCTTTTTGGGGCCAGGAGAAGACTACCTGCCCGAAGGCAAAGCCGACTATCAGAAGCTCTCCCTTTATGAACGCCTGCGGGCCATTTACGTCGAGGGAAAAGAGCGGATCCCGTATGAAGATAACCCCCTCAAGCGGCCCTATTTGGCGGTTTGCCGTTCCAGCCGCTGCTATCCTTCTCGCCACTATCAGCCCGTTGTGGAAGCTCTGCAATCGGCCCTGCGGGAAGCCAATTTGGATATTCAGGTCATTACTTCCGGATGCCTAGAAGTCTGTCAACAAGGGCCGGTGGTTTTTTACTCCGGAGATCGCACCTGGTACAAGCGGGTTACCCCCCAAGTAGCGCGGCAAATTGTCCAGGAGCATCTGCTAAAGAACTGCCCCTTGAAAGCTCACCTTTTTCCTGGAGATTAGCCTATGGTTAGCCTACAAGCTCTTGTCCAGTCCATCCCCAAGCCTCGCCGCGGGATCCCAGAAGTAATTTGGATCCAAGCCAGCCGAGATCTAGCCCAAGGTCGATTTTGGCCCAGCCTATTTACCACCATCGGCTGCCTGAGCAACATTGCCTATACCTGCACGCTTCCTTTTGTAACTGTTGGCATCATCGCGGGCACCACGTTAACTCGCCAAAGGGCAATTATTAGCGCTTCGATGATTTGGCTGGCCAACCAAATCTTTGGCTACACCTGGCACAACTATCCCCGTACACCTGATTCTTTTGCTTGGGGGTTGGTCTTGGGGATCGGCACGGTGGGGGTCGCTTTTGCTGCCGGCTACCGACCTCTGTTTTCTCAGTCCAAACCTATTAGGCCAAGGCAATTGCTGCTGAACTATCTTTGGATCCCAGCCATGCTGATCCTAGGGTTCCTTGCTTTTGAAGGGCTGATCTTGGCAGCCGGCCTGGTTCTGGGCGGAACGGAGGGCTTGACCCTGCCCATCTTGGCCAAGATCTGGCTGGACAACTGGCTGTGGACGGGATTTTGGCTTGGGATCCACGCGCTGCTGGCGTGGGACAGAGGACGCCGGTTGTGGTGGGAGAGGGGAAACTTCGCTGATCTGGAGCATCCCTAAGGGAGATCCAGGCCACAATGGGGGTGACCTGTGCCAGAAGGGATCCCTTTGCAGCCTGCTCAACTCGATTGTGGCGGGAGCGCTTTCCGCCTGTCTCTCCTTTCTCCTTGCCAGCGTCTGCTGCTGTTTAGCGGCAAGGGGGGCGTAGGCAAAACCACCCTCACCTGTGCCCTGGCCCGTCACCTGGCCCAGGCGCAACCAGAGCGCCGTCTGCTGCTCCTGTCCACCGATCCGGCCCACTCCCTGGGGGATGTGCTGGGGATCCCGGTGGCCGACGTTCCCCAGCCCCTGCCGGATTGGCCCAACTTGCAGGTGCGGGCTCTCCAGGCCGAGGTGTTGCTGCAGGATTTCAAGCAGACCTACGGCCCGGCTCTGGAGCTGATTGCCGAGCGGGGCAGTTGGCTGGCCAAGGAAGATCTCCTGCCCCTTTGGGATCTGGACTGGCCGGGGGTGGACGAGCTGATGGCCATCTTAGAGGTCAACCGGCTGCTGGCGGGCCAAGAGGTGGATACAGTTATCCTGGATACCGCCCCCACCGGCCACACCCTGCGGCTGTTGGAACTGCCCGACTTTCTCGACAATTTGCTGGCGGTGTTTGCCACCTTCCAGGCCAAGCACCGCGAGGTTGTCCAATCCCTCACGGGCGCCTATCGACCGGATGAGGCCGACGCCTTCCTGGCCCGCTTGCAGAGCGAGCTGGAGGGGGGCAAAGCCCGCCTCACCGACCCGGAGAGCACTGCCGCCTGGCTGGTGCTGATCCCGGAGCCGTTGAGCGTGGCGGAGACGCGCCGCTTTTGTCAACAACTGCAAAGCCGCCGGGTGCCCATTGGCGGCCTGTTGGTCAACCAGGTGTTGTTGGGAGCCAGCGGGAGAGCGTCGTCTGGGATCCCGCCGTCCCCCCTCTACCTGGCCCGCCAGCAGGAACAGCGGCGCTGGCTAAAAGCGCTCCAAGAGGAGCTGCCTGGCTATCCCATCTGGGTTTGTCCCTATCAACTGGAGGAGCCCATTGGGCCGGCGGCCCTGGACAAGCTGGTGCAGCAGCTTCGTCCCTTGCCAGAGGTGCTGCTGCAGTTGGAAGAGATTCCCGCTAGCCCAGGGGAGCCTGTCGGCGGGATCCCCTCCCCCCCAAGGGTGGCCCTGCCAGATTTTTTGGCCCAAGGGATCCGCCTGCTGCTGGTGGGAGGCAAAGGCGGGGTAGGCAAGACCACGGTGGCCGGGGCGCTGGCCTGGAACTTGGCCCAACGCCATCCCGACCGGCAGCTCTTGCTGGTCTCCATCGACCCGGCCCACTCGCTGGGGGATCTGTTCGGGGTGAAATTGGGGCAAGATCCGCTGCCGCTGCTGCCCAATTTGCTGGGGCAGGAGATCGAGGCGGCGGCAGTGCTGGAGCGCTTCCGGCAGGAGTACCTGGAAGAGGTGGCGGCCATCTTGGCCGGCGAAGGGACGGCGGGGGTGGAGGTTCAGTACGACCCGCAGGCCTGGCGGCAGCTTTTGCAGATGGCTCCACCGGGCCTGGACGAGGTGATGGCCCTGCTGACGGTGCTGGAGCAGGAGGCCAGCGGCCAGTTCAACCTGGTGGTGGTGGATACAGCCCCCACCGGCCATCTCCTGCGCTTTTTGCAGATGCCGCAGGCCCTGGAAGGTTGGGTCAGCCTGGCCCTGAAGCTGTGGCTAAAGTACCGCGACGTGGTGGGCCGGCCAGAATGGGCGCAGCGGCTGCGGGATCTCTTAGGCCAGGTGCGGCAGCTCCGGCAGCGGCTGCGGGATCCCCAGTTTGTTAGCTTTATCCCCGTCTTCAACCCGGAGCAGGCGGTTCTGGCGGAAACCGAGCGCCTTCTGGCGGAACTGGATGCCCTGGGGATCCCTCATCCCTACGCCGTTCTCAATCGGGTTTGGCTGGAGGAGGCCACCCCCTTTGGTGCAGGGCTGCGGCGCCGCCACCAGGCCATCTTGGCCCAGTTGCCCCAGCGATTCTCCCAGCAGGCCATTGTCACCGTCCCTTTTCTGCACCCGCCCAGCTTGCAGGCCGTTGGCGCCTACTTGCTGACTCCTGAGGACCCTGCCTTGCCGGTGCCAGAAGTCTCAACCTAGGGCCTGGGAGAGCCGCTAGTCTGGAAAAGGGGCTAGTGCAGCCCCTTCCTTCTGCTGCTTTTGCCTATGTTGTTCAACCTCCCCCTGCAAGCCATTCCCCTGTTCTCCATCGCAGCGGCCATCCTGTTGGTGTACCTGCCCATGGGCGTGGTGGGCTATGCCCGCGCCCGCGTCGGTTATGACCCGCATGCGCCGCGGGCGATGTTCGACCGGCTGCCTCCCTACGGCCAGCGGGCCACCTGGGCCCATGCCAACGGCTTTGAGGCCCTGGGCACCTTTGCGCCGTCAGCCCTGATAGCCTACGTCACCGGCCCCCACCCGGATCCCTGGCTGTTTGGGCTCAGCGGCGACGAAGGGGTGGCCCTGCTCTGCGGCGTTTTCTTGCTGGCGCGGCTGCTCTACAACTTCTTCTACATTGGCGACATTCCTATCGGGCGCTCCCTCTCCTTCTTGGTCGGGTCGCTGGCCACGCTGGGCCTGCTGCTCATTGGCCTGTTGCCGTTTCTGGGCCAGAACCTGGCCTAGCCGGGCAGTTGCAGGGAAGACAGGGCCACCCCAGCCCGGTGGGCCACCACCACGCCAATGGCCTCTAGGTAGGAGCTAACGGCCACATGCGGGATCCCCAACTGGCGGGGGTGGACCTGCATGACCGTGGCGTTCTCTTCGACGGCGATAAACAAGGGCGGGCGGGGGCGGCTGGCGAGGTAGAGCAGGCCGGGGCCGCCAAAGGCAGTGGCCGGGGCAATGACGCTGTCCACCTGCTCCGCGGTCAGGTCGCCCGGCTGGGGAGGATCCCCCCTCTTGACAAACTGGGGGGCATAGCTTAGCCCCGCCAAAACGGAGGGCAGGAAGGTAAACCCCACCTCTTCGGCGGCGGCGCGGGGGTGGACCGGCTTAGGGGCGGGATCGGGGTAGAAGGCGGGGGCGTGGGCACAGGGGATCCCCAGCTCTCGCACCACCAGGTGGCTGAGGATGGCCTCGGCCCCAGCCAGGGGATCGACCCCCTGCCCCTGCTCGTACCGGCTGAAGTCCAGATCGTCGGGGAAGCGGGCCACCACGGCAAGGGCCTCGGCTCCCGCGCAGAGCAGCTCGCGGGCGGCCTCCAGGAGCGCCTCGGGATCCTCTAGGGATCCCTGGCTGGCCCCGGCAGGGGAGAAGCTGACGGCAACGCCCAGGGGTCGAGGAGTCAAGCGCAAGGGGCCGATGTCCAGCCCCAGCGTGGCCTGGGCGGCCTGCAGAACGTGCAGGTGGCGTTGGCGCAAGTCTTCTGGGATCCCGGCATCCAGCACCACCCCGACGCGGTTTTGCCGCACCGGCCTGAGGAACCACTCCCCGGCGCAGAAGCGATCCAGGCCGTACCCTTCCACATAGAGGACGTTCTTCAGGGGCCAAAACAGGGTGGCGCCGTTGAGCACATTGGGATGGGTGACGAGGCAGTCGACTGCAGCGGCCAAGGCGCGGGCCACCGGCAGGGCATCGCCGGCAAAGCCACCCACGCGGGCGCCGATGCCCGTGGGAACCAAAAGCAGCGCCGTGTAGGGGCGATCCATGGGCCACTAGCGGAGGACTAGGCCTGGGACAAAAGCTGCTGCGCCAGCGCCTCAGCCCGCCGCACGCAATCGCCCAGAGCTACGCCATCCAGGTAGTTGGCACACACCCAGATCCCCGGCGTCTGGGAGGCCAGGTGGGCCTGCACCTGGGCTATCCGCTGCCGGTGGCCGAGGGTGTACTGGGGGATGGCGCGGGGCCATAGGCGTTCCCCTAGGTAGATGGGCTCGACGCGGCGGGTGAGCAGAACCTGGCTAAGCTCGGCGTGGGCAATTTGCGCTCGCTCCTCAGGAGACAGCGTAGGGATGGGTGGGATCCCTTGCTGGCGGGCCAAGGCCGCATCGGTGGCGCCGCCCAGGAAGCTGAGGAAGCTGTGGTAGCCCTGGGGAGCGCGCTCGGGAAAAAGGCAGGAAGCCCAGATCGTGCCCAGGGTGCGCAGGCCCTGGGAACGGGGGATGAGGTGGCCAAAGCCCCGCAGCGGCTGGGGCAGGGCCTCTTGGGGATAGGCCAGAGCCACCACCGCCACCGGCGGATAGAGGATCTCGGCCAAGAGCTGGCTGGCCGGGGGGTTGAGCTCCTGTAGCAGCGCGGCAGCCTCGTAGGCGGGGAGGGCCAGCACCACCTGGCGGGCAGCCACCCAGCGGGATCCCTCTGGGGTCTCAAAGCCCACCCAGTAGAGCTCTCCCGCCCGCTTCAGCTGCAGCGCTCGCCAGCCCAGCCGCAGGCTGTCGCCCAGCTTTTGGGCTAGGGCCTCTGGCAACTGCTGCAGCCCCTGCCTCAGATTGCCCAGTTGGCCCCGTTTGGGCGGGGGTTGGATGGCCGCAGGAGAAGGCTGGGGTCTTTGGCGCAGAGCCTGCAGGGCGCCGGCAAAGAGGCTGCCATAGCGCTCCTCCAGGCCCGCCACGCGAGGGAAAGCCGCCACGGCGCTGAGCTGATCCGGATCCCCCGCATAAACCCCCGAGGTAAAGGGCTCCACCAGGCGCTCGGCCACTTCGGATCCCAGTTGTCGCCGGAAAAACTGCCGCACCGTTTCCTCGCGTCCTGGCGGCGGCGGGACAAACCCCAACAAGCCCTGCAGAGCCCGCAGCTTGCCGCCCACGCTGAGCAGCCGTGATCCCAGGGCTGCCGCGGGGCTCAGAGGCACCGGCAACAGCGCTCCTTCCCAGTAGATGTAGCGGGGCAGCTTGGCATCGGCCAGCACCAGTTGGTCGGCCAGGCCCACCTCGGCAATGAGGTTGAGCAGGGCAGGGGTGGGGGTAAAGCTATTGGGGCCTTCCTCCCAGCGGTAGCCGTCTTTGGACTGGGTGGAAATGCAGCCGCCGACGCGGGAGCTGGCCTCCGCCAGGAGCACCGCTTGAGGGGATCCCCCCCTAGCCGATAAACCCTGCTGCAGGCGCCAGGCCAGCGTCAGGCCGCTGATGCCCGCCCCAATGACCACCACCTCCGCGTTAAGGGGTTCAGGGGTTGCAGGATTCACTGCCGCTTCCAAGGTGTTTTTCCTCCATCACGTCCGGGGGGCCAATCTTCGTTAGCGCAGTACGCGAAATAGGCTGGGGATCTCGGCCACCTGGGGAAGCTGCTGGATCTCGGCCAGCGCCTGGCGGCAGTCGGCCTCGCGCACGCTGTGGGTGAGGATCACAATCTCCGCCAACTCCTGGTGGCACTCCTTTTGGGTGATGCTCTCCAGGCTCACCCCGTGCCGGCCAAAGCAGGTGCCGATGGCCCCCATCACCCCCGGCCGATCCTGGGCCAGCACTCGCACGTAAAACTCCGACTGCGCCTCTGCCAGCGGCAGCAAGGAGGCAACAGGAGGGGAGGCGGCAAAGCCCCACAGGGGATTGGGCAACTGAGCCCCCGTCTGCAGGTGGGCAAGTAGGATAAGCAGATCCCCGACCACCGCGCTGGCGGTTGGCCCCCGGCCCGCCCCTGGCCCAGCCAGCACCACCTGCCCCAAGGGATCCCCTTGCACCCAGACGGCGTTGTCCACCCCGTGGATGTTGGCCAGCGGGTGGGTAACCGGCAGCAGGGCGGGGTGGACGCGAATATCCAGGGTTGGTTCACCTCCCTGCCCCTCGGCCCTTTGGGCGATGGCCAAAAGCTTAAAAGTATAGCCCCACTCGCGGGCGTAGCGGATGTCGGTGGAGCTGATGCTGCCGATCCCTTCGCAGGGGATGGCCTGTCGCGGTACCGACACCCCAAAAGCCAGGCTGGCCAGAATGGCGATCTTGTCCGCCGCATCCCATCCTTCCACATCGGCGCTGGGATCCGCCTCGGCGTAGCCGCGGGCCTGGGCCTGGGCCAGCGCTTCGGCAAAGGAGCTGCCCTCCTGGGCCATCTGGCTGAGGATGAAATTGGTGGTGCCGTTGATGATGCCCCAGACCGCCTGAATGCGGCTGGCCCGTAGCGACTGCTGTAAAGCCTGGATGACGGGGATCCCACCCCCCACCGCTGCCTCCAGGAGCACGGCCACCCTGGCCTGGGCGGCAGCCTGAAAGATCTCCATCCCATAGCGGGCAATCACTGCCTTGTTGGCCGTGATCACCGGTTTGCCGTGGTCAATGGCTTTCAGGATAAGGCTGCGAGCCGGCTCCAGGCCGCCCATGAGCTCAATGACCACATCAATCTCTGGATCCGAGACAATCCGCTCTAGGTCAGTGGTCAGGCGCTCAGGCGGAATCGGCACCAGCCGCGGCTTGTCCAGGGAACGCACTCCCACCGCCGCAATTTCAACTGCCTGCAACAGAGGATGAGGAGGGCGCTGTAAGATCTCGACCACGCCTGTGCCGACAGTACCCAGCCCCAATAGCCCAACCCGATAGACCACAGCCGCTCCCTCGTCTGCCGCTCCCTGCGACCCGAAGACTTCCCTACCTTTACCAGGTTGACACACTCCTAGTCCCATCAGGACGAGATTTTAGCCATCTATCCCGAGGCGCTATAGGAAGGCGCGTCGAGATAGGCCCAGGGATCCCTCGCCGCGGGGACAGTGCCGGTTTGGGGTTTATGCTGAAGGGGGGATCCTCTACAGTTCATAGCCTTCATGTCCAGAACCTGTACCATCTACCGCCGCGCCCAATTTGCTGCCAGCCACCGCTACTGGCTGCCGGAGCTCTCGGAAGCCGAGAACCTGGCCCGCTTCGGCCCCCATGCCCGCTTTCCCGGCCACGGCCACAACTACGTGCTGGAGGTGGGCCTGACGGGGGAGGTAGACGAGTACGGCATGGTGCTCAACCTCTCGCAGGTGAAGCGGGTGATTCAGGAGCGGGTAATTCGGGAGCTGAACCTTGCCTACCTCAACGAAGCTTGGCCAGAGTTTGCCCAAACCCTGCCCACCACCGAGTTCATTGCCTACGCCATCTGGCAGCGCCTGGCCGATGCTCTGCCGCTAGCCAGCGTGCGCCTCTACGAGGATCCCCACCTTTGGGCCGAATACCGAGGAGAAGCCATGGAAGCCTACCTGACCGTTGCCACCCACTTTAGCGCCGCCCATCGCTTGGCCTTGGATCACCTAAGTTTGGAGGAGAACACTGCCCTCTACGGCCTCTGCGCCCGCCCTCACGGCCACGGCCACAACTATGGCCTGGAGATTACCGTCAAGGGATCCATCGACCCGCGCACAGGGATGATCGTGGATTTGGCAGCTCTGCAGCGGGTGATTGAGGAGCAGGTGGTGAAGCCCCTGGATCACACTTTCTTGAACAAAGACGTCCCCTACTTTGCCCAGGTGGTGCCCACCGCCGAAAACATCGCCCTCTACGTCCAGCGGCTGCTGACTTTGCCCCTGCGCGAGCTGGGGGTGCAACTGCATCGGGTTCGCCTGCAAGAGAGCCCCAACAACAGCAGCGAAGTCTACGGGGAGTTTCCGCTAGAGGAGCTGGGCGCAGCTACCGCTGCCACCACATACCCCGCGAGCGAGGGCAAGAGGGATCCCTCCGAAGTGGAGCCCCTGGCCGCCGGCAGGGCTGAGCCAGCCGCCTATGCTGGATCTGGTTAAGCTGAGCGGGCAGATTCCCGCCTTTGCCCGCCACCTGCAGCAGGAGTCGAAGGCCAACCAAGAGCGTCTGCGCCTGGCCTTGCAGGAGTTTGCCCGCCTGCAGCGAGAACCCCAAACCTGGCAGTCGCGCTGGGCGGAGTGGAGCTCCCATCTCGCCTTTACCTGCGCCAGCCCCGCCGAGCCGCCGGAAACCTGGGGATCCCTGCCCAAAGTCGAGCCCTTGCAGGGGCCGCACACGGTGGTGGCCACCGACGGCTCCCAGATCCTGCCCAGCCACCACGAGATTGCCTACTGCTCGCTCATCAACATCGGGCGGGTGGCTCTCCACTACGGCACGCAAGAGTGGCCGCTGCTGGACAGCCAGCCCCTGCTGATCTACGGGCAGGAGCCCTTTGCTCAACCTGAGCGATCCAACTCTCTTCCAGGAACAGCCCTCCACCCTCTTCGCCACCGACCCAGCCGATCGCGTAGGCAGGCCGTAGGCCTTGGGGAAGAAGATCGCGGGGAGGGGGGGGAGATTGCGTTGGATGCCGAAGCGGTGCTGGCTTTGCGGCGGGCTCAGGCAGAGCTGGAGGAGCTGGCCCAATTGGCCCTGCCGCTGCCTAGGAGTCGCCCCGTGCTAGCGCTGCTGGATGGATCCCTCATCCCCTGGGGGCTGGAGCCGCTGCCCAAGCCAGCCCAGCGTCCCTGGCTGGATCCCATCCTGGCAACTCTGGAGCAGTTGCGGGCAGCTCGCATCCCCCTGGTGGGCTACATCAGCGCTTCCCGCAGCAGCGAAACCCTCAACTATCTGCGCCTGGGGTTGTGTCCCTACCTGGGCTGCGACTGCTATCGCTACTGCGCCGGCGAGAAAACTCCCCCCTGCCAGCCCTTTGCCCCCCTAGCAGATCGCGTTTTTTGGGGATCCCTGCTGCAGCCGGGAGAGCGCAGCCCCCTCTGGCGCAGTGGCGCCAGCGTCTTGGAGACTTTTGGGGAACACCACATCCACTGCTGTTACTTGAATGTCGGCGCAAACCCTGGGGAGGGATCCCTGCCGGAGATCGCCCGGCTAGAGTTTCCCGCCTGGGTGGCTCAAGACGCCGAGTTGCTGCAGCGGGCCCTGGCCGGAGTGCTAAGCCAGGTGCAAAAGGGCTTTGGCTACCCCATCGCCCTGGCGGAAGCCCACCATCTGGCCGTGGTGCGCAGCGGGGATCGGCAGCGCTTCTTCGCCTTGATCGAGCAGGAGCTGATCCGCGCCGGCCTGCGCCATGTAGCCGTCTCCCGTAAGGAAGCCCAGAAGCGAACCGGCATCGCCTAATTGGTGCCAGTGCTGCAAAACCCTTCCTCCCTACCTCCCCTCTCCCTCAGGGAGAGGGGCTGGCGGTGAGGGGTTAAAATCACCCTGTCAGACCCAAAACCGCATCGCCTACCGGGATCCCTGGCACCCCAGAAAAGGCTGCAGCCTATTGAGGGGATCCCTGTTCAACGGTTAGGGTTGCCAAGGTGTCCAAATCCTGTCTCTGTTGCCGATATGATGAGCCAAGCCCCTCTGCGCAGCCTCGTCTCTCCCTTAACCTACAACCCCCTCTGGTACAAAGACGCGATCATCTACGAGCTACCGGTGCGCGCCTTTTTCGACAGTGATGGCGATGGCGTGGGCGACTTCCAGGGTTTGACCGAAAAGCTGGACTATTTGCAGGATCTGGGCATCACGGCCATCTGGCTGCTGCCCTTTTTCCCTTCCCCGCTGCGGGATGATGGCTATGATGTTTCTGATTTTACCAACGTTAACCCCGCGCTGGGCACCCTAGAGGACTTTAAAATCTTTCTAGATGCCGCCCACCAACGCGGGATCCGCGTCATCATCGAGCTGATCCTCAACCACACCTCCGATCAGCATCCCTGGTTTCAGCGGGCTCGGCGCGCCGCCCCCGGCACCCCTGAGCGGGACTTCTACGTCTGGAGCGACACCCCGGAAAAGTACAAAGAGGCCCGCATCATCTTTCAAGACTTTGAAACCTCCAACTGGGCCTGGGATCCGGTGGCCAAGGCCTACTACTGGCATCGCTTCTACTCCCACCAGCCGGATCTCAACTACGACAACCCCGCCGTGCAGAAGGCCATCTTCGAGGTGGTGGACTTTTGGTTGAGCATGGGGGTGGACGGCCTGCGGCTGGACGCCGTGCCCTACCTATACGAGCGGGAGGGAACCAACTGCGAGAACCTGCCGGAAACCCACGCCTTCCTCAAGGCCCTACGCAAATACATTGACGAAAGATATCCCAACCGCATGCTGCTGGCAGAAGCCAACCAGTGGCCGGAAGATGCTGTGGCCTACTTCGGCGACGGGGACGAGTGCCACATGGACTTTCACTTCCCCCTGATGCCGCGGCTGTTCATGGCCATCCAGATGGAGGATCGCTTCCCCATCATCGACATCCTGCAGCAGACTCCCCCCATTCCCGAAACCTGCCAGTGGGCCATCTTCCTGCGCAACCACGACGAGCTCACCCTGGAGATGGTCACTGACGAGGAGCGCGACTACATGTACCAGGTGTACGCCAAGGATCCCAACGCGCGGGTCAATCTGGGCATCCGCCGCCGCTTGGCGCCCCTGCTGGGCAACAGCCGCCGCCGCATCGAGCTGATGAACAGCCTGCTGTTTTCTCTGCCCGGCACGCCGGTCATCTACTACGGCGACGAGATCGGCATGGGGGACAACATCTACTTAGGGGATCGCAACAGCGTGCGCACGCCGATGCAGTGGAGCGCCGACCGCAACGCCGGCTTCTCTCGGGCTAACCCGCAGAAGCTCTACCTGCCCATCGTCATCGACGCCGAGTACCACTACGAAACCGTCAACGTGGAAGCGCAGCGGAACAACCCCTATTCCCTGTGGTGGACGATGAAACGGATGATCGCGGTGCGCAAGCGCTTCCAAGCCTTTGGCCGGGGCTCTTTTGAGCTGCTGCACCCGGAAAACCGCAAGGTGCTGGCCTTTATGCGGGCCTACGGCGACGAGCGCATCCTGGTGGTGGCCAACCTCTCCCGCTACGCGCAGTTTGTGGAGCTGGACTTGGCCCACTGGGAGGGGCTGATCCCGGTGGAGATCTTCGGGCGCACGCCGTTTCCTCCCATCGGCCAACTGCCCTATTTCCTGACCCTGGGCCCCCACTCCTTCTACTGGTTTTCCCTCGAGCCGCAGCGACAAACGGAGCGGATCCACCCCAGCCACAGCAAGCCAGAAGAGTTGGATCGCCTGCCCACCCTGCTGGTTCAAAACGGCAGTTGGGAAAGCCTCTTCCAGGGGGAAAGCCAAAAGCAGGTGGAGGCGGTGCTGGGCGACTACCTCTACCGCTGCCGTTGGTTCGGCTCCAAAGCCCGCCAGATCCAGTCGGCCCAGATCTTGGATGCCATTCCCTGTAACCGGGAAGGGGATCCCCCCTTTCGGGGCCAGATTTTGCTTTTGCAGGTCGAGTTTACCGAGGGGGAGGCAGAACTCTACTCTTTACCCGTGGGCTATGCCATCCAGGAGGCGGCCATGCACCTGCGCGTAGAGGCGCCCCAGGCGGCGATTGTCCCTGTGCAAGTGGCTGGGGAGCCGCCGGGCGTGCTGTTCGACGCCCTGGCCGATAAAAGCTTTTTGTCGTTGCCGCTGCAGATCATCGCCCAGCAGGGCCGTCTGCGCCACTCCTCAGGGGAGCTGTGGGCCACCACCTTTGCCCCTTTTGAGTACCACCTCGGCCTGGAACCCCGCATCCTCAAGGCGGAGCAGAGCAACACCTCGGTGGTCTACGGCAGCCAGTACATCCTCAAGTTCTACCGCAAGGTGGCCGAGGGGGTAAATCCAGAGCTGGAGATCGGCCGCTATCTGCTGGAGCACCATCCCCAGGTGCGGGTGCCGCGGCTGTTGGGATCCCTGGAGTATCGCCGCCGCCGTGGGGCGCGGGGCTTTGATCCCGGCGATCAGCCCATCACGTTGGCCATCTTGCAGGAGTACATCCCCAACGAGGGGGATGCCTGGCACTACACGCTGGACAGCCTGGGGCAGTTTTTCGAGACGGTGCTGGTTCATCACGCAGAGGCGGAAGCGGTGCCCGTGCCGCGGGGATCCTTTCTGGAACTCTCGCACCTTCCCTTGCCGGAGCTGGCCTACGCCACCATCGGCAGCTACCTGGAGTCGGTGCGGATCTTGGCCAAGCGCACCGCCGAGCTGCACCTTGCCTTGGCCGCCGACACCGAGAACAAGGACTTTGCCCCCGAGCCCTTCTCCAGTCTCTACCAGCGCTCCATCTATCAATCGATGCGCAATTTGGTGGGGCAGGTGTTTCCGCTGCTCAACAAGCAGATCCCCAAGCTGCCCGAACTGGAGGCTAAGTTGGCCCGCACCGTTCGCGACCAAGAAGGGGGGATCATGAGCCGCTTCCGCCTCATCCTGGAGCGGAAGATCACGGCTTTGCGCACCCGCTGCCATGGGGATTACCACCTGGGCCAGGTGCTGTTTACCGGCAAGGACTTTGTCATCATCGACTTTGAAGGGGAGCCGGCCCGGTCGCTAGGAGAGCGCCGCCTCAAACGCTGCCCCCTGCGGGATGTGGCGGGAATGCTGCGCTCTTTCCACTACGCCGTCCACACCGGCTTGCGCCAGCAATTGGAAAGCGGGCTGGTTTGCGGGGACAAGTGCCCTGACATGATGCGCTGGGCCCAGTTTTGGCACCGCTGGGTCTGCGCCGCCTTCTTGGCCGAATATCTGCAGGTGGCTTCTCAAGGGGCTTTTCTGCCCCGCAGCCCGCAGGAGCTGGAAGTGCTGCTCGAGGCCTACCTGCTGGAGAAGGCCATCTACGAGCTGGGCTACGAGCTCAACCACCGCCCCGAGTGGGTGGAGATCCCGCTGCGGGGGATCCTGCAGTTGCTGGGCATTTCCACCAAGGTCTGAGGGATCCCAGATGTGCGGACGGTTTAGCCTGGCAGTTGCCCCCGAACGGCTGCAGCAGCATTTTCCAATCGAGAGGGGGGCAGTTGGGGCGCTCCAGCCCCGCGACAACATCGCCCCTTCTCAGCCGGTGCTGGCGGTGGTGGCGGGATCCCTGCAGCGTCAGGCAGTCCATTTCCGCTGGGGCTTGATCCCCAGGTGGAGCCAAGCTCCCCAGGCTGGGTGGATCAATGCCCGCGCCGAGACGGTGGCCGAAAAACCCTCTTTCCGCCAGGCCTTTTGCCGCCGCCTCCTGATCCCGGCAGATGGCTTCTATGAGTGGGTCGGCCGGGGCAAGCAGGGGAGGCAACCCTACTGGTTTTACCTAGTGGAGCGACTGTTGACACTCCCACCCAGGGGATTCTTACGCAGTCCACAAAAGAACCCGTAACGGCGTTGTCAAAGCGCCTCTAGACAGTTCCTGAAGGCAAAGCCCCAAGGTTCTGCTGACTTTCTTAAGCAGATTGGCGGCAGCATTTGCCTCAGCCTTGACCAACCACCCCTTTGCCGTTTGGTACAGGCCCCGCTTGACACGCTTTCCAGAGGGTCTCCACCCGTCGGGTTTTTCACCATAATTAGGTAGCTCATCTCCATCTAGGAAGCTTGCCTGCGATCTTTACGCCTCCTCTACCTCAATAAACTCAACGCCATAATGCTGACATAATTGCGCAATACGCTCCTTGAACCGACCTGTTGGGACGAAAACAAAGTTTTGGTTAAAACCGCATTCTTGTTTTTGTTCTTTGTTCCAACCGAAGAGGATTCTCCCAATTGAGTGGTGCAAACAGAAGTCAATGACCTTGCCCGCAGCTTTGTGGACCGCATTCTCCGGTTTCCGTAATTCGGTCAAGCTTTTGCAACCAAAACCCCTGCGGCTTGTGAGTCTTGAGCCTAGCCAGCTCCTTGTTGTGCCACTGGTTAAAGGACTTGACTTTGCGGCCATCAATGATGAAGCTGTGCCCTAAGTTGCTAACGCACGTAAGCCAGTTGTTGACTCCGTGGTCAATTGCTAGAGCTTTTCTCGGATCCAGTGATTTGGGCTGGGCAGGCTTGGCATAGACCCACTCCAGCTACAGACTTACACGTCTGTTGTGCGGCGGAGACATACATTGCGATGAAGTGCTTGCTTTGGGTTCTCCCCATCTCAGCGCAAAGCGCACCATAGCTTGCCCATCGCTTCGTTTTGAAATAGACTTGTCTCGCATAGTACAGGGCACAGTTGTACACCTTATTAGACTGTTGACACAAGTACTCTAATAGGGGGACTAGCTCCCTGTCCCTGACTCGAACCTGCTGACAGCCGTACTTCATCATTGTTGGCAAGCGGCATGACAACCGCAGTCTGACATGGGCAAGCGATAGTGCGAGAGGAAAGTCAACGGTACAATCACTACAACCATGGTGTGGGGCTAGCGGTTGTTCATCTCATTTTTTGGCCAAAGAGAAGGAAAAAGGTGTTGGTGGGAGAAGTCAGGAACAGGTTGTTTGAGCTATGAAACTATATCAACGACCCCCATCATGGGTAAGCGACTAAAGTGGCTAGCGGGCTTTTCCGGCGCGCACTCAAGTGCGGGGCTACCAAGCTATCCTTTTGTGTCGGGAAGCAACCTGATCTTTTTTGGAGCGGCCATGAACGCGCGTCAACTGGCCCTCTTGGCTCTGCAGAAGATCGAGCGGCACAACGCCTATGCCGACGTGGTGCTAGAACACTTGTTGGCCCATAGCCGCCTGATCCCTGCCGACTGCCACCTGGTCAGCGAGTTGGTGTATGGGATTACCCGCCGTCGCCGCACCCTTGATGCCCTGATCGACTGCTTTGCCCGGCGCCCCGCCCACCAGCAACCGCTCGATTTGCGGCTGATTCTCTACCTTGGCTTCTACCAACTGGCTTTTCTGGATCACATCCCGCCCAGGGCCGCCATTCACACCAGCGTGGAGCTGGCCCGCCAGGTGGGCCTGGGATCCCTGACGGGGGTAGTCAACGGCATCTTGCGCGCCTACCAGCGGCAAGCGTTGGATGGGGCGGAAAAGGATCCCCTCAAGCCCTTGCAGGACACTCTGCCCACTGACCCGATTCAGGCCTTGGGGATCCGGCATAGCTTTCCCGATTGGCTGGTGCGCCTCTGGTGGGAGCGCCTGGGACCAGCCGAGACCGAGCAGTTGTGCGCCTGGTTCAACCAGCCGCCCCACCTGGATCTGCGGGTCAACCCGCTGCGGGCGGATGTGGACAAAGTCATCCAAGCCTTGGCAGAAGCGGGGATCCCTGCCTCACCCATCCCTGAGGTGCCGGGCGCCCTGCGCCTGGGACAACATGCCGGCGACATCACGGCCCTGCCCGGCTTTGCCCAAGGCTGGTGGAGCGTTCAGGATGCCAGCGCCCAGCAGGTGGTGCACTATCTGGATCCCCAGCCGGGAGAGCGAGTCATCGACTGCTGCGCCGCTCCGGGCGGCAAGACCACGCATATGGCCGAGCAGATGCAGGATCGCGGCGAGATCTGGGCCCTGGACCGCCATCCCCACCGCCTGCGCCGCCTAGAGGAAAATGTGCAGCGCTTGGGCTTGAGCTCGATCCGTCCCCTGGCCATCGACCTGCTCTCCCTGGACGCCGCTGCCGAACCTCCTGCACCCCTGCCCCCGTGGCAGAGCGCCGACCGAGTGTTGTTGGATGCCCCCTGCTCCGGCTTGGGCACCCTGCACCGCCACGCCGACGCCCGCTGGCGGCAAACCCCCGCCCAGATTCAAGAGCTGGCCCATCTGCAAGCTCAGCTTCTGCAGGTGGCAGCCCGGTGGCTCAAGCCGGGCGGACTGTTGGTGTACGCCACCTGCACCCTGCATCCTGCCGAAAACGAGGCAGTCATCCAGTCTTTTCTGAACCGGCATCCCCACTGGGCTGCCGAAGGGGATCCCCTGCTCATCTGGCCTCATCGCCAGGATCGGGATGGATTTTTTATCCAACGGTTGCGTCGCCGCGATTAAGCCTTCCCCGCCCCATCTCTCCTCTTCCTCCGCATGGCTTCTGAGCTGCTCACCAGCCCCAAAAACCCTTGGATCCGACAGTTGCGGCAGTTGCACCGCAGCAAAGGCCGGCGAGAACAGGGCGCCTTCCTGGTCGAGGGATCCCACCTCCTCGAAGAGGCGCTGGGGGTCGGCTGGCCTCTGCGAGCTGTCTGCTACACCTTCGACTGGGCTGAGCGTCACCCCCGCTTGTTGGCCAGCCTGCCCAAACATCTGCGGCGGCAGGCCGTCAGCTTGGAAGTGATGGCGGCCCTCTCTACGACCGAGTCTCCGGAAGGGGTTGTAGCTGTGGCCGTTAGCCGGCAAATCGCCTCCCCTCCCCCAGAGGCGCTGCGCCTGGGCTTGGTGGTCGAAACGCTGCAAGATCCAGGTAATTTGGGATCCCTGATCCGCGTCGTGGCGGCCACCGGAGCCGATGGCCTCTGGCTAAGCGCAGACAGCGTCGATCCGGAAAACCCCAAAGTCCTGCGGGCCTCCGCCGGCCAGTGGTTTCGCCGCCCGCCTCAGGTTCTCTCTGACTTGCCCGCCTGGATCCAGTCCTGTCGTCGCCAAGGGATCCAAGTTTTGGCCGCCACCCTCGCCCCTCTGGCCACCTGTTACTGGGATCACGACCTCACTCGGCCAACCCTTTTTCTCTTGGGCAACGAAGGGGCTGGCCTGCAGGAATCGACGATCCAACTGGCCGATGCCCAGGTGCGGATCCCGATGGCTGCTGGCGTCGAGTCCCTCAACGTGGCCATGACCGGGGGATTGCTGCTCTACGAAGCTTTGCGCCAGCAGCGAGCCCAGTTGAGAGGCACAGCTTGAAGAGCCGCCCTCGTTTCAAAACTCCTCATCTGCAAAGATGGGGGCCTCAACCTCTTCCTGCTCTCCCTCCTCTATCCCCCCCGGTCGGCTGGCAGAAACCGTTACCCCTGCAGAAAGTTTTTCCCGCACAGCCGCTTCCACCTCCGCCAGGATCTCCGGCTTTTCTTTCAGGTAAACGACCAGATTGTCTCTCCCTTGGGCCACATTTTCCTCTTTGTAGCTGTACCAGGAACCGCGTCGTTTGAGAATGCCCATCTCCTCGGCCAGATCGACAATGCAGCCGATGTTGGAGATGCCCTGGCCGAAGATGATGTCGAATTCTGCCCGCCGGAATGGGGGAGCAACTTTGTTTTTCACCACCTTGACCCGCGCCCGGATCCCGTATTCTTCAGCACCTTTCTTCAGAGTTTGCACGCGGCGAATATCCAGCCGCACCGACGCATAGAACTTGAGGGCATTGCCGCCAGTGGTGGTTTCCTGGGGGCCGTAGCCGATGCCGCCGATTTTGGAGCGCAACTGGTTGAGGAACAGAACAATTGACCCGGTTTTGCTGACGTTGCCGGCAATCTTGCGCAGCGCTTGGCTCATCAGGCGGGCCTGTAACCCCACATGGGCGTCTCCCATATCCCCCTCGATCTCGGCGCGGGGAACCAACGCTGCCACCGAGTCCACCACCACAATGTCCACAGCAGCAGAGCGCACCAGTTGATCGACAATCTCCAGGGCGGCCTCCCCCGTGTCCGGCTGGGAGATGAGCAGATTCTGGATATCTACCCCCAAAGCCGCCGCGTAGGCGGGATCCAGCGCGTGCTCAGCATCCACAAAAGCAGCCGTTCCCCCTCGTTTTTGCACCTCAGCGATGGCGTGCAGAGCAACCGAGGTTTTCCCAGAAGATTCCGGCCCGAAGACTTCGATGATTCGCCCCTTGGGGTAGCCACCGCCCATGGCCAAGTCGAGGGTGATAGCGCCGCTGGGTATGGTCTCCACCCGCATCTGGGCCGCATCTCCCAGGCGCATGATCGCCCCTTTGCCAAAATTGCGCTCGATCTGGCCCAACACCTGATCCAGAGCTTTGCGTTTCTCCGACTTCAACTTGTCCAAGTCGTCGCCGTTGTTCACGTCGGCAGCTTTGCGGGCCATAACCAGCACCCTCCCCCAGGAGTCGCGGTGGAAAATCAAGCCTGCATTCTAACATTGTCGCCTTGTTGCCCCCAGCGGATCCCTTGATCTCCCTCCAATTGCAGTCAGCTCGTACCTTGCCTCGGTTCCAAGCTCCCCTCTCCCTGAGGGAGAGGGGCTGGGGGTGAGGGTCGCAGAACAGGTAGAGTGAGCTAGAAAGACCGGTTTAGGAATACTGCCGTGTTCACGACCCTGGTGTTGCGATCCCCCGGTCCAATTGTGTTTAGCTGGGGGCCATTCAGCCTACGCTGGTATGGCCTGCTGATCGGCTTAGCAACCGTTTTGGGCCTGTTTCTAGCTCGCCACCTGGCGGCACGGCGCGGTCTTCCCCCCAATTCCATGTCCGATCTGCTGCCGTGGCTGGTGGTGGGATCCCTGCCCCTTGCCCGTTTTTACTACGTGGCTTTTGAGTGGGAGCGATATCGAGATGGCCCTTGGTGGAAAGTCCTGGCCCTCTGGCAGGGGGGAATGGCCATCCATGGCGCTTTGCTCGGGGGCACTGCAGCGCTTTACCTGTTTGCCCACCGGCATCGGATCAACTTCTGGCTGCTGGCCGATTGCATCGTTCCTTCCCTCAGCCTTGGCCAGAGCATCGGTCGCTGGGGCAACTTCTTCAACAACGAGGCCTATGGAAAGGCTTTGTCTCCGGCTAGTTCTCTGTGGATCCAACTGCAGCTCCCCGACGGATCCCGCGTGCATCCCACTTTTTTGTACGAATCCCTCTGGAACCTCGGCCTCTTCGGGATCCTGCTCTTTTTGAACTATCGGCGCCAGCCTCCGCCCGGTAGCCTCCTGGGCCTCTACCTGCTGGGGTATAGTCTTGGACGCTTCTGGATCGAGGGGCTGCGCGCCGACAGCCTCATGCTGGGGCCCCTGCGGGTGGCCCAGGGGGTGAGCCTACTGCTCATCGGAGCTGGCCTGGCCCTGATGCTGACCGCTCAAAGACGTGCTTCTGCTCACCTGAGCCCAGTGAGGCCCTCACCCGCTCTCTCGACAGGGATCCCTGCCCCTGAGCACCCCCCGAAGGAGCCGTAAGCCATGGCGAGCGCACGAGATGAAGAGCTTTGGCAACAAGCTTCCCCTCTGGTGTTGTCCTCTGCCGCTGCCACCCAATCGCTGGCGGCCCTGGTGGCTCAGGCCGCCGTTCGCCTCCTCAGAGGCCCGCAACACAGCCCCCAGCGCAGGAGCAAGACAGACTCCCCTCCCGGCCTGGTGATCCTTCTAGAGGGCAATCTGGGCAGCGGCAAAACCACCTTTGTGCAGGGGCTGGGGCAAGGGCTGGGGATCCCGGAGCCCATCGACAGCCCCACCTTCGTGCTGGTGCAGGAATACCACACGGGACGGATCCCTCTTTTTCATTGCGATCTCTACCGTCTAGAGTCCGCCTCTGGCGGAGCCGAGTCCTCAGCTCTGGACGATCTGGGGCTGGAAGAACTTTGGAGCCAAGCTGGGATCACCGCCATCGAGTGGCCTCAGTACCTGCCCTACTGGCCAGCAACCTACCTCTGGCTGTGCCTAGAAGCCCATCCCCAGGCAGAGGGATCCCGCCTGCTGTATGCCAAGGGCAAAGGATCCCAGCTCGCCCACCTTTGGCAACAAGTTCTCTCTCAATTCACCCAGCAAGACCCTCAAGAGAACGGGATTCTCTTCTCCTCCTGAAAGGGGATCCCGAATTCGTATGGACTTACCCTCAACCCAAGAGCCAAAACTCGCGCAACTGAAAAGACGGAGCTCACTTCCCTCGGCAATAGCCACGCCATCCCCTTCTCGCAAGGGCAGCCCGTTCAGAGTCGCATTGCCCCGGGCTACCTGCAGCCACCCATAACGCTCCTTATCCAAGCGTTGGCTGGTGGGTGGTATTGACATATGGGTTGAGGTGGGGGTAAGGTAGTAAAGTGCCAGCAAGGCCACCGGCCACGGCGCGCCAGAACCTTGACAAGTA
>NZ_JBSSDI010000027.1:0-43471 GCF_054060575.1 Thermostichus sp. MS-CIW-15
GGTTTTACATACCTAGCCATACCAAGCAGCCATACTGAACATACTGGGCATTATTTTCAGTATAGTCCAGCATATCATTGACTAGAGTCATGCTCTGTCTGTCTGGGTTTGCCTGTTGGGGAAGAGGGCGGCGATGGCAGGATCCCACAGCGTTTGTTTTGATCGGGCTGCCGACTTTTACGATGCTACCCGCAGCTTTTTCCCCGCTGTAGAGGAAGAGATCGCCGATGCCATCTTGGCGACAGGGGGAGCCACTCCTGAGACCTATTTTCTCGAGGTGGGCATTGGGACTGATTCGGCGTGGCTACTCCTATTGCGGCGTCGATATTTCTAAACGGACGTTAGCTGAGCAGGTGGAAGCCTTCTCAAGGGGCTCATGTGCAGCAGGTAGCGGCGGCAGGTAGGTGTCTGCGCATCCACCCAGAGCCAGGCAAGTCTTGTAGGAAGGGTTTTCTTGTGGACATTGCGGCTGGAGGGGTGACGCCGACCTGAACGGTGCAAAGGTTACCGCCCTTTTGGGGCGTTCTATAAACCAGCCCCCCTGCCCCGCGTATACGGGGGGGTTCGGGGCTTGCTTGCTCTCTAAGCGAGCATGCTTCAGGGCTACTGTTCGCGTCAGCCGGACGGAGTCCTTCAACCCCATCCGCTTACGCGGGGCCGCACTTCTCTGGCTCGGCCTGCCCTCAACTTCCCAGACCTTCAGGGTAACCTTGCTAAGATTTCCATGGCAGGGATCCCGGGCTATGCAAGGCGTACTGCTGATCCTTTACATGTTGTTTGTCAGTGGCCTGATTGCCGTTGTCGGGGATCGGGTCGGGTATCGGATTGGCAAAAAGCGCCTCACCTGGTTTAACCTGCGTCCCCGCCACACGGCCGTTTTGGTAGCCGTGATTACCGGCGTGAGCATCTCGGCGCTGACCTTGGGCACGCTGCTGCTCCTCAACCGCTCTCTTTCGGAAGCCCTGTTCAGCTACACCAACCAAATTGCCCAGGCAGAGCAGGAGCTGCGGGCCCTCAACCGCCAGAAAGCTCTGCTGGAAGCGGAGAATGCCACTCTCAGAGCCGAGCGAGACCGCCTCAAGCTGGATCTCGACCAATTTCGCAGTCAGCAATCGGCAGCCCAGACACGCCTGAGCGAAGTCCGGGATCAACTGGCTATGGCGCTACAAGAGCGGCAAGAGGCGGAGGCGAAGCTGGCGGCAGCCAACGAGCAACTGGCCCAAGTGCAGCCCGGCCTGGAGCGGGCCCAGGCGGAGTTGGAGGCGGTGAAGGCAGAGGTGGAGGCGGCCCGAAAGATGATTGCCGATCTGGAGTCGCAAAAGCAGGCTCTGCAACTGGATCGGGATCAACTGGAGCGCTCTCTGGATACGGCGCAGACGGCCCTGAGCCAACTGGAAACTCAAAAAAAGCAGCTTGAGCAGGAGATCGCGCAGCTCAACCAGTTAGCGGTGCGGCTGCGGCGGGGAGAGCTGGCCATTCTGGCGGGAGAAGTCCTGGCTACAGGAGTTGTGCAAACGCCAGCAGGGGCAGACCCGGCGGCAGTCCGGCGGCAGTTTGAGCGAGTTTTGGCCCAGGCAGAACAGCGGGCCCTTGCCCTCGGCTCCCGGCCCATCCCCCCTCTGGAGAACGCCATCCTCATCCGCCGCGAGGAGGCCGACCAAGCTCTGGAAAAGTTGAAGGAACCTGGTAGCTGGGCAGTGCGCATCCTCTCCCTCACCAATCGGCTTAAGGGAGAGCCTGTGCCTGTGCTGGTGGAGATTTACCCCAACCAGCGCATCTTCGCCAGGGGATCCGTGCTGGCGCAGGGTGTAATCCAGCCAGGCTTGAGCGAGAACGAAATCCAACAGCGGCTGCTGGAGCTCCTCAACCAGGCCAATCAGCGCTCCCAGGCAGAAGGCCTCCTCTCGGATCCCATCACCGGCACTGTCGGAGAATTCTCGCAGGTGAAGTTCTTGGAAGTTGTGCAGCATCTCCGCCAGAGCACTACCCCCCTGGATGTGAAGCTGGTTGCTGACACCGACATCTACACGGCGGGGCCGCTGCGGGTGAGTTTCCTGATGGCGGAGGCCTCTGGCCAGCAGGGCACCACCCCCGTTCAGCAGGCGGGGCAGATTGGGGGATGAGGGATCCACTCCATCTGGGCGGGCTGGAAGAGGGGCGAGTGCTGATGGGTTTTGACCCGGGGCGGGACAAGTGCGGCCTTGCCGTGGTGCAAGTTCAGCCGGCGTGGCAGGTCTTGCATCGGGAGGTGGTCTCAGCCGGGGAGGCCTTGGCCAGGTTGCAGGCCCTCTGGCAGCAGTTTGGGGCGGAGCGGCTCATCCTGGGAAATCAGACAACGGCGCGAGGCTGGAAACGGCAACTGGAGTCGCTCCTCCCACCCCAACAGATTGTTCTGGTGGACGAGAGGCACAGCTCAGAAGAAGCCCGGCGGCGCTACTGGGATTTTTACCCACCGCGGGGATGGGAGCGGCTGTTGCCCAAGGGGATGCGGGTGCCGGACAAGGCTTACGATGATCTGGTGGCCCTGATTCTGGTGGAGCGGTACTGGCGTGGGCAAGCAAGGGCTGAGCCGACGTGAATTTCTGTACGGGCTCCTGCTGGGGCTGGCGGTGGCCGGCTGTGGCGGGCCTAGGGGCTCTCTGCCCCTCATTCTCGCCCTTAAACAGGGGATCCCGGCCAGCTTGGTGAACGAGTTTCGCCGCCGCACCCAGGTTCGCTTTCGGCTGCAACTGTTGGACGAGCGGGCCCAGTTGCTGGCCTACCTGCAGCAGAGCGTCCAGCCGCCTGAGCCGGCCTGGTGGGAGCCGGGGAGATGGTTCCGGCGACAGCCGCCAGCAGCGGCCCTGAGCCTGTTGGGAGCTGACGCCTTGGATCGGGCCATTGCTGCCGGTTGGCTGGATCCCTTGCCACCTGACCTCTTGGGAGAACGGTGGCAGCACTTGGATCGCCGCTGGCAGGCTGCTGCCCGGCGAGAGGGGCAGATCTGGGGCGTGCCCTGGCGCTGGGGGGTAACGGCCATTGCCTACCGCCGCGACCGGGTGAGCGACCCCATCCGGGACTGGGCGGATCTGTGGCGGCCTGAGCTGGCCGGCAAACTCACCCTGCCCGATCACCCCCGGGAGGTGATCGGGCTCGTCCTCAAAAAGCTGGGCCGCTCCTACAACGATCCCCTCGATCCCGAAGAGGCCGAACTGCGGCGAGAGCTGGGATCCCTGCACCGCCAGGTTCTGGCCTATACTTCCGCCGACTACTTGCCCATGTTGCGCCTGGCCGATAGCTGGGTGGCTGTGGGCTGGTCGCAGGATCTCTATGCCACCCAGGCCAACTACCCCGAGCTGGAGGTGGCGATCCCGGCTTCGGGATCCGCCATCTGGTGGGATGTCTGGGTGCGGCCGCATAGAGCTCACAACGCTTCCCCAGAGCTGGAAGGATCCCTGCTGGCCGACTGGATTGACTTCGTCCTAACCCCAGAGTTCGCCCCCCGCCTGGTGAACTTGAGCGGGATCCCTTCGGTTTGGCCGCTGGATTTGGCCCAACTCTCTCCTCGGCTGCGTCGCAGGGCTGACTTTCAGCCTTCTACCTGGGAGCGCGCCGAGATTTGGCGGCCTCTGAGCCCCGCCGAAGCCGAGTCCTACCTCCGCCTCTGGGACCAGATGCGGCGCGGCCTCTTGTAGCCCGGCTTTTTCCGACCCCGGCGGCCAAGGTGTGAGAACCGGCAAGTCTAGGGAGGCAACCAGGACCCTCTACTTGTCCTTTTTGCTCTTTTTGCCCGCTTTGGGTGTCTCCGCGACGGCCTGTTCCAGTTGCAAGCCAGCAGGGTCTGTGGCCGCCTCTGCAGAAGGCTCAACCGCCTCAGGGATCCCAGACGCCTCTGCTTCTACAGAAGGGAGAGCTGCCTGCGGCTCTGTTGCAACCTCCCCCTCAGCTTTCGCATCGACAGGAGGCTCAACTGCCTCGGGGATCGCGGATCCCTCTGGCTTCTCGGCCTCAAACTCCGTCTCCGGCACCCCTGCCCTAGCCGACTCAGACCTCTCCTGCCGGTCTTCACCCTCAGAGCGGGGCGAGAGGGTGGGCGGTTCGGTGGGGTTGCCTTCGCTATCGACCCAGTTGACCGTGGTTTGGGACTTCAGCCAGGCCATCACCTTGTTGGCGAGCAGATCTTCGTGGACTGCTTGGCGGACTCGCTCCCGATCCAGCTTCTGCCCTTGCTGCGCATAGGCCGCCATCACCTCTTCCACCTCGACTTCCAATTCGTTGGGGCCTACGGCAATCTGCTCCTGCCGGACGATAGCGCTCAGAGCCAAGGTGCGCCGCAGCCGGTTGATGGCCTCGGGCCGGTGGCGCTCCATCAACTGGTTGAGAGTTTCCGGCGGCAGTTGGGACAAGAACTTGCGGATCTCTCCCGGCGTGACCCCTTGCTGCTGCTGCAGCGACTGAAGGCTTCGGGCCAGCAGTTGTGTCGTTTCTTGCTCGACTAGGGTCTCCGGCAGATCCACCTCGGTGGTTTCCAAGATGGCATTGAGGATGGCCGTCTCCAGGTTCTCCTCAGATTGCCGCAGGGCATCTTGCTCGAGGCGCTTTTGCAGGTGTTCCCGCAGTTCGGCCACCGTCTGAAACTCGCTGATCTCCTGCACAAAGGCGTCATCCAGCTCCGGCAGCTCTTTGGTCTTGATCTCTTTGAGGCAGACGGTGAACGTAACCGTTTTCCCGGCCAACTCTTTTCTGAAGTAATCGTCGGGGAAAGTAGCTGTGATCTCCTTGGTTTGGTCGAGCTGCATGCCGACCACGCCCGCCACAAAACCAGGGATGAAGTTCTCCTCTTTGAGCTCCAACTGAAAGTCCTGGGCGGCGATTTCCTCCAGAGGATTGCCCTCGGCATCGCGGGCTTGAAAATCGATCACCACCACATCCCCCAACTGGGCGGGCCGATCCTCCACCGGCAAGAGGGTGGCCCGCTGATCCCGCCACCGGTCGATGAGCTGGTCGATCTGTTCGGGCTTGACGGTGACGCGGGTGGCCGTGACGGTCAGGCCCTTGTATTGGCCGACACGGGCTTCGGGGTACACCTCCACATACCCCGAGAAGCTGAAGTCGGCCTCCGGGTTGAAGCGATCCAGAAGCTGCTCCACCTTGTCGTCCAGCTCGAAGCGGCTGATGGGATGCAGTTGGGTGTCCTTGAGCGCCTGTTGGATGGCCTCGTTGATCAGGTCATCGACGGCACTGGCCATGACGCGCTCGCGGCCCACCTGGCGTATCACCAGGTTGCGGGGAGCTTTGCCCTTGCGAAATCCGGGGATCTGGATATTCCGCTCCAGTTGGCGCAAGGTTTTTTCGTAGGAGCGCTTAACCTGGTCGGCTTCTACCACGATCTTGAGGCCAACCCGGCTGCCAGGACGTTTTTCTTGTGTGACCTGCATAGGAAGTGATGGGCTAGTGGAAGAGGCAAGCAGAATTTCAATTTTACCCCAACTGCTTGGAGATCGACGGGATCCATTCGGAACAGTTCTAGGCAGGGGATCCCTCTGTGGTGACTTCCTTAACGTCCTGAATGTCTTCCTGGGGCTCGGCACGCTTGCTGGGGGGCAGTTGCTTGACTTTGGCTTCCAGCTCCACCACCATTTCCTTCAGCTCGCTAATGGTGACTTCCTTTTCTTGCAACTGCCGATTTTTCTCGCGGGCTTCGATGCTGAATTGGAGACGCATCCAGAGGCTATAGAGCCAGGCAAGGGCGGCCCCGATCCCGGCAGAGGCCAACAGTTCGATCGCCAGCGGGCTTTCAACGCTGACGCCGGGGGCAAAGGTAATCGTGACCGGGCTGGCGTTTTGCATGGCGAAAAGAGCGATTCCCAGGAGGGCCGAGAACAGGATTAGGTAGTTGAACAGTCGCATGCTTTTCTCCTCAGAGGGATCCACGACGGCTTGCCAGCACCAGAATACCCACAAACGGGGGTTGATTTGTTGGCCCAAGAGATCTCAGAAGAACCAGCCATAGCTGTGTAAGCCTTTGCCCAGAAAGTTCACCCCCAGATAACACACCCAAACCACCCCAAAGCCCAAGCTGGCCAAGAGAGCGGGGCGCTTGCCCTGCCAGCCTTTGGTGATGCGGGCGTGCAAATAGGCGGCAAAGACCAACCAGGTGATCAAGGCCCAGGTTTCTTTGGGATCCCAGCTCCAGTAGGTGCCCCAGGCTTCGTTGGCCCAGACGGCGCCGGCAATGATGCCGATGGTCAGCAGCGGGAACCCCAGCCCGATTAGCCGGTAGCTGGTGTTGTCTAAGATTTCCGCCAGGCTCAGCCGTTGCAGCGGGATCCCTTCGGGTGCCGGTTGGGGAGGGGGTTCAGCCGGTCGGGGGGAGCGGATCCCGGCGTAGACCAGTTCTGCAGCGGGCGATGGCAGGGTGGCTTCTGTCCATTCGGGGTGGGTTGCAGGCTGGGAGGGTCCAAATTGCAGGCCGAGGGAGTTGCCCTTTAACTGAACTTCCTGGCCGCGGGTGACGATGAGAAAAGCGATGGCCAAAAGGGATCCCACCAAGAGGGCTGCATAGGCCAGAAGCATCACCGTTACATGCATCATCAGCCAGTTGGATTGCAAAGCCGGCACCAGTGGCTGGGCCTCCTGCATATCTGCCGGCAGGGCCAGGGCGGCAAAGGCCACAACGCCCGTCGCCAGCGGGGCGGTCGTCACCCCCACCCAACGGCTACGAGTCCAGTGGAGAGCCAGCAGATGCAAGGCGGTGATCCCCCAGGCCAAGAAAAACAAAGACTCGTACAAGTTACTCAAGGGGAAATAGCCGGCATCGATCCAGCGGGCCGTCAGCAGGGCGGCGATCGTCAAGTTCGCCCCGATCATCCCCGCCAAGCCCAGCTCCGACAGAAGCTGCACCTGGGGAAACGCTGCCCCGCCCCAATAAAACAGCATGGCCCCTAAGCAAACGGCAAAGGCCACGTTGTTGAGCAAAGCCTGCCACTGAGCTAGATCCAGGCCTGCAAGGGCCGTTATCGCCAACACAGCCATACCTGACCTCAGAAGTTCTCCTGACCTGGCTTGGGCCAGACCGCTGATCCCATTCTAGGGCGGGGGAGGGGATCTTCTCCAAAGGACACATGCTGGTAATGTGGGGATGGCTTATCTGCAGCTCGGCAGGATACCGAAAGTGTTGGGATGTGAGGCTCATGCAAAGACACGCGGGAAAGGCCAGAACCTGGAGATGGGGATGGTGGATGGCTCTGGTGGCGGCTCTTGTGCTGGTCGCTTGCGCTGGATCCCCGCTTGAACAGCCCCAGGAACAGCTACCTCAGCTCGAGCGGGTACCGGTGCCGCCGGAGATCGCCAAGCTGGATGCCTACTTGGAGCACTGCCGTCCGCGAGTACAGATCCTCAGCCCCCAACCCGGAGAGGTGTTGTCGGAGCGGCAAGTAACCGTTCGCTTTGCGGTGCAGGGGTACCCGCTCTTTAAAGATCCGCAACTGGGCCTTGGCCCCCATCTGCACGTGGTGCTGGACAACCGGCCCTACATCGCCCATTACGACGCCGATGCTCCCCTCGTTTTCGAAGATTTGGAGCCGGGATCCCATACTCTGCGGGTGTTTGCCGGCAAGCCCTGGCACGAGAGCTTTAAAAACTCCGAGGCCTACGCCCAGGTCAGCTTCCACGTGCTCGCCTCCACACCGGAATATGTGCCGCAACCGCAGTTGCCCCTGCTCACCTACAACCAGCCCAGCGGCAGCTACGGTGCCGAGCCGATCTTGGTGGATTTTTGGCTGGCCAACGCCCCGGTGCGCGAAAGTTTGCTGACCGACCTGCCGCGGGATTGGCGCATCCGCTACACCCTCAACGGCCAGTCCGGCCTGCTGGATCGCTGGGAGTCTTTTTACTTGAAGGGCTTGAGGCCCGGTCGCAACGTGATGGTGGTGGAGCTGGTGGACAGCAAAGGGGATCCCATCCGCAATGTGTTCAACAGCGCTGCCCGCGAGATCACCTACACCCCCGGGGGCCAAGACACGCTCTCCAAGCTGATCCGCGGCGAGCTGAAAGCGGAAGAGGCCCTGGCCATTGTGCAGCCTCAGCCCACGCCGACCCCAACACCCACCCCGACGCTGACACCCACCCCGACGCCGACGCCCACCCCGACGCCGACGCCCACCCCGACGCCGACACCCACCCCGACGCCGACGCCCACCCCGACGCCGACACCCACCCCGACGCCGACGCCCACCCCGACGCCGACGCCCACCCCGACGCCGACGCCCACCCCGACGCCGACGCCCACCCCGACGCCGACGCCCACCCCGACACCCACTCCCGCGCCGCCTCGCCAGCCTCGCTTTCAGCTGGACCGTTCCCGTCCCACCGCAGAAGGGATCCCGGCTGTTCCCGCGCCACCGCCCGTAGGGCTCACTCCTGAACCTGAACCCAGCCCAGAGCCCTCTCCGCAGCCTGTCCCCACTTCAACTCCCCAGCCTGTGGCTACACCTTTGCCGCGCGTCACCCCCATCCCCTTCCAGGAGCGGCGAGTGCGACAGCAGGGGTTGCGGCTTTTCCCGCCTGGGCTCCATAGCCCCTACTCGACGGATAACCTGTAGTACGATGGCGGCTCGAAGACTTGACTCTATGGGTAGTGTCTGAGATCCAAAATTTATCTTGATTTACTCTAAACTTGGGGCAGCCAAGACGATGGCTTTTCCTTGGGATCTGCCTTGGCTGGTTTGGGGTTGAGGCTCATTGACAACTCTCTCTGAAATCAGCCTCAAAAGGTTTCAGAAATGGATTAGCAGGCTGTTTGATACCTTGTCGGGCCAGCCTCTCCGATAGATTTCTACAGACAAAATAGGCATCTGTAGCGATGTAGAGTGTATCAAAAAACATGTTTCTTATCTCAGTACAATCTGGTTAACGATTGAGAGAGCATGACCGATCTTGCTTGCTTTTTTCTGTCCTATTGATTTAAGTTTTGAGTAACGGAATCGCCTTATTTTAGTAACATCTACCCGTAAATCGGCGAGCTGACAGAGGCCGGAACTGAGGAACTGCTGGCGGTAGCTCAAGGACAAGACTCAATAAATTTAGTGAATCAAATAGCCGCTGAAAGTCTGAATTTTAGGTTGCCAAAACCTTTACGGAAAGGCTTTTCTACTGGTATGAATAAAGTGCTGTTTGCAGCAAGGTCGGCTTCGTACTGTGGGAAGCAAGCTTGATGCGACAGCAGAAGCGAAGATTCTGACAGGGCATCAACTTATGGTGTGGGGTTTGATATGGCGGAGAATCTTGAGCTGCAAGACGCAGTGGGGCGTTTTTTAAAAATCATTGGGCGCTACTCGTTGCTCACCGCTGAGGAAGAACTGCATCTGGCCCACCAAGTGCAGCGGATGATGGCCCTTCTGGAGCAGCGGCGGCAGCACGAGTCGCTGGAGGATTGGAGCCGACGGCTGGGGATCCCTTTAGAGGAGCTGCAGCAGATCCTGCGGCAGGGGGAAGCGGCCAAAAAGCGCATGGTGGAATGCAACCTGCGCCTGGTGGTGTCGATTGCCAAGCGCTACCGCAACCGCGGCTTGCCGTTCCTGGATCTGATTCAAGAGGGCACCATTGGCCTCACCCGCGCCGTGGAAAAATTTGATCCCACGCGGGGGTACAAGTTCTCCACCTACGCCACCTGGTGGATCCGGCAGAGCGTGAACCGCGGCATCCAAAACAAAGGGCGCCTGATCCGGCTGCCCGCCCACATGTACGAGAAGGTCTCCCAGGTGAAGCGGCGCTACCGCGAGCTGTCCGCTGAGAAGGGATCCCGGCCTGCCGCAGAGGAAGTTTTCGATTCGCTGGATATTGGCGACAACTACCGCGAACTGATCACCCGCCACATGGCCGAGATCCGATCCCTTAATGTAGGGGTAGGCGACGAGGACGGCACCGAGCTGCAGCACTTTATCCCTGACGAGGACAACGATCCCATCGAACATCTGAATCGGGTTGCCCATTGCGAGGAAGTGCGCGCCCTGGTGAGCCAACTGAGCGAACGCGAGCAGCAGGTAATTGTGGCCCGCTATGGGCTGGATGGGTCGAAGGGCCTGACGTTGCGGGAGATTGGGGAGCACATCGGTCTTTCGCGGGAGCGAGTCCGGCAAATTGAGCGGCGGGCCCTGCGGAAATTGCGGCGGCTACAGCAGGAATACTCCACCCCCAAGGCCGGCAGACAGCTCAACTCCCCAAGCTAACTGGAGCCTGCCCTCTGTAGAACGGCTTCTTCACCACTTCAGCAGGACGGCGCTGGCCCCGAATCTCAATCTCTAGCCGGGATCCCACCTTAGCCCAAGTTGAATCCACATATCCCAGGCCGATGCCATAGCCCAAAGTGGGAGAATGGGTGCCGCTGGTTACCCGGCCGATCGGCTCAGGGGAGTTGGGAGCGTAGATGGCATAGCCGCGGCGGGGAATGGTTCGCTCCAACAGCCGAAACCCCACCAGACGGCGCGGGATCCCTTGCTGGCGTTGGCTTTCGAGGGCAGGCTTGCCGATGTAGTCCCCTGGATTGCTGACCAACCAGCCCAGGTCGGCTTCCAGGGGGGTGGTGCTCTCATCTATGTCTTGCCCGTAGAGACAGAAAGCGGCCTCCAGGCGCAGCGTATCGCGGCAGCCCAGTCCACAAGGCTGTACCCCCGCCTGCACCAGTTGCTCCCAGAGCCAAAGCCCGTCGGCAGGGCCGAGCAGGAGCTCAAAGCCATCCTCTCCGGTGTAGCCGGTGCGGGCCACAAAAACCCCTGCCCCTGAGGATCTCTCTTTTCGAGTCGCAAACTGCCCGTGTTGAAACCGGCGCAAAGCCCTCAGGGATCCCGCCAAAAAAGGCTGCAAAACCTCTTCGGCTGCCGGCCCCTGCACCGCCAGCAACACCTGAGACTCGGTGTGATCTTGAAGTTCCAGGCCGGGGATCCCCTGCTGATGGAGCCACTCCCAGTCCTTTTGGCGGGTGGCCGCGTTGACGATCAGGCTCCAGTGCTCCAGCTCGCCTTCTGGTGGGTGCCGGTAGAAGATGACATCGTCCACAATGCCCCCTAGGGGGTTTAGCAAAACCGTGTAGCGAGCGGATCCCACCGCCACAGCGCCCAGATCGCTGGGCACCAGACGGCTGAGGTGGGATCCCAGCTCCGGCCCCCAGAGGTCGAACTTGCCCATGTGGGAGATGTCGAAGACGCCTGCCCGCTCCCGCACCGCCCGATGCTCGGCCACCACCCCCTGATACTGCAGCGGCATTTCCCAGCCGGCAAAGGAGACAAACCGCGCCCCCAAGGCTTGGTGCAGGGGAAACAGGGGGGTGCGTTGCAGGGGAGTTGAGCTCATCCACGGATCTCTAGGAGTCAAGGACTAGAATAAACGCAACGTCGCCCATTTCTTGGAGCTCGTCCCATGCGTCTTCTCCACACCATGATCCGCGTTGGCAACCTAGAGCGCTCCTTGCAGTTCTACTGTGACGTTCTGGGGATGCACTTGCTCCGCAAAAAAGACTACCCCAGCGGGGAGTTCACGCTGGCCTACGTGGGCTATGGCGACGAATCGGAAACGGCGGTGCTCGAGCTAACCTACAACTGGGGTACCGACCACTACGAGCTGGGCAACGGCTACGGCCACATCGCCATCGGCGTCGAGGATATCTACAGCACCTGTGAGGCTATCAAAGCCCGCGGCGGCAAAGTGGTGCGCGAGCCCGGGCCCATGAAACACGGCAGCACCGTGATCGCCTTTGTCGAGGATCCCGATGGCTACAAAATCGAGCTGATCCAGATGGGATCCCTGCAGGAGCAGGGTGCCGCCCCCGAAAGAACAGCTGCCGCCTCTGCCTAAACTTGCCAGAAGCGGATCCCCCACCTAGTTGGCGGATCCCCCCACCGTCAACTGGCCCAAGACGTTGATGTCGAAGGTGAAGTTGATCGTCACCGAGTTGCCTTCATAGGCCTCAGGCAGGGGCAAAAAGGGCGCCGCCCGCTGAATTGCTGTCAGCGCTGCGTCGTCGGTTTGTTGGCTGCCGGAAGTGCGGGCCAGGCGAATGCTCTGCAGCTCGCCCCCCCGGCCCACTGTAAAGATCACCACTGTGCGGCGGGAGGTGCCGGTCTGGCCAGGGATCCAATTCTGCTCCACTTTGCGTTGCAGAGCTGCCAGCCAAGGGCCCCAGTCCACATTGGCCCGCGCCGCCACGCTGGGGGGGTTGGGAGCCGATTGGGTGGGGTTGGCCAAGCCGCTGGCTCCTCTGCCCTGGATCCCGGCCCCATCACTGGGAGCGGAAGCGCTGAGGGGCGGCCCCAACTGGGAAGCATCGGAGGGCCGCTCGGCAGGGAGAACCTCCGTCGGCGGTTGGGGAGCAGGCGCAACAGGCTGCAATTGGCTGGGATCCGAGTCCCGCTCCCTGGGCTGCACGGGTAGAGGCTCGGCAGTGGGGGGGCGGGTGGGAGCCGGCGGAGCAGGGGGAGCAGCCGCCACCGGTGGCGGAGTCTGGGTGGGAGTGGGTCGGGGAGCTGGGGTGGGCGGAGGCGGCGCTGCAGTCGGCGTTGCAGTGGGCCGAGGAGGAGCCGGAGGCGCAGTTGGCGTAGGGGGTGGGGTAGATCGAGGAGTGGCCAGAGCAACTTCCGCCGGAGCAGGGGGTGGAACAGGGGCAGGCGGCTGGGGTTGCGGCGGAGGAGGTGGGGGAGCCTCCTGGCGAGGAGCAGCCTGGGATTGGGGTGGACTGCCCTGAGAAGGGGGGGCTTCCGCCCGCTCGCCCCCATCGCGGGAATCCACTTCCGAAACCAGCTCTGCTTCTTCCGGCGGCTTGAGATCTTCTGGCTCTAGCAGGATAAACTCAATGGCCTCTTGTTCTTGCTGGCGAAGTGGCCAAAATCGACTCCAGTAGAGCAAGGCCAGCAGCGCCAGCACGTGCAGCAGCAAGGACAGCGCCACCATCCAAAAAAAGTCGCGCGCCTCTTCCTCGCGGCGGCGCTGTTCAACCCAGATGCTGGTCATGACCAAGCTTGCCCCTTCTTACAAACCTCTCAACACACCGAGTTCTCTTGCTGCAGACTCGGCCAAAGGACTCCGTCTCGCTGACGCGAGAGTGCTCCGCACTGCTGGCGCAAGCAGATTACACGCTAGCTAGTGTTATAGCATCCGAGCGGTTGGGCTTCCTGCGCAAAGGCGTACAGTCGGCATTCCACCTGGCAGCAGCCGTTCTAAAATCGCCTACCTTGATAAAGAGCGGGGATCCCGATTTGCAGGAGAGCCCATGGAACCCATCTGCTTTCATCTGGCCTTTCCGGTTGCCGATCTTGCCTTGGCCAAGGCCTACTACGGCGAGGGCTTGGGCTGCGAGGTCGGTCGAGAAACCCCTGCCGCCGTCATCTTGAACCTGTATGGCCATCAACTGGTGGCCCACCTCACCCAGGAAAAGCTGACGCCCCAGCGGGGCATCTACCCCCGCCACTTTGGCCTGATCTTCCCTGCCCAGGCAGATTGGCAGGCGCTGGCCGAGCGGGCCCGCACGCGGGGATTGCTTTTCTATCAGGAGCCACGCTGGCGCTTTGTCGGCACCCCCCTGGAGCACGGCACCTTCTTTTTGCAGGATCCCTTCTACAACCTGCTGGAGTTTAAGTACTACCGCTACCCTGCCGCCATTTTTGGAGAGCGGGAATGGGCTTTGGTCGGGGATACTGCTTTCCATCCCTCAGGCCAACAGCTTCCGGATCGCTCTCCCAGCAGTGCGTAGCAAACGGGAGGAACACCTTGGCCACTCAACCCCTACACTCTAGCCCTGGGCGCGGCCCCATTTGGCAGATGGATTTCAACGCCGTCCCACTGCGGGATGGGCAGGGGCGGCGGGTTTGGGAGCTGCTGGTCTGCGATGCCAGCGGCCAGTTGCGCCAGGCCAAGTACTGCAGCAACCAAGAGGTCAATAGCACCTGGGTAGCCCAACAGTTGCGCGGCTATCTGGAGGCAGCCCCCCAGCCGCCTGCAGCCATTCGCGTCTTCCGAGCCCGCATGAGCTCCATCTTGCAGCGGGCCTGCAACGCCGCCGGGATCCCCATGCTGCCCAGCCGTCGGGTCTATGCCCTCAAGGCCTGGATGCGAGAGCGGGCAGAGCAGGTTTACCCCCAAGAAACCCAGTTCACCTACAGCCCTGAGCCCCCTGTAGAGCCGGAGCCGCCGGATCCCATCCCCCTGCCGGATAAGTTGCAGGGGGAGCGCTGGGCGTTCGTGACGCTGCGGGCCAGGGATCTGCGGGAAGCCGAGACCTGGCCAATGGAATTCGGCGAGCTGTTCCCGGTGAACTGGGAGGCCTGGGCGCCGGACACGATCATTCCCGGCTTGGTGATTGCCTCGCGGCGGGCTTTGCCCATAGCAGCTTGGCTGAGCGGTATGGAGCCTGCTTATTTGCATGTTGCCGAGGGACGGCTGCTGTTCGAGGCTGGCCTCAACGATTGCTATCTGTTTGCGCAATTAAAAGATGAAAAGCTGCGGGCGGAGGCAGAAGGCTTTGCCCAGCGACAACGCCAAGCCCAAGGGATCCATTTCCTTGCCATCCAGAGCGATTTCCGGGCCCAGTCCTTCGCCGGCTTTTGGCTGATGCAGTACCCTCTCTAGAACAGTTGTCGGCCTGTCTGCCCCGCCACTCGCTCCGCCCCAGTTGCCTGGGCAGCCCGCAAACCCTTGCGTGAATCCTCAGGCTAGCTATGTTTGCGAGGCAACACAAAAATGGTATCAACGCATCTGCGAGCGCCTCGCCAAAACCCGCAAAGGCTGATTCTTTCGTTGACCCGCTCGATGCCTTGCGCCACAAGGCTTTCAGGCCTCTCACCCCCCCTCTTCGGGGCCCTTTTTTGCCACCTTCGACCGACCCCCTCGCAAATAGGCCTTGCATTCCTTGCCCTGCTTGGGTTTAATAGGGGTAGAGTTCCCCCTTCGGGGGGATCCCTAGAAATTGGAAACTTCATCAGAGCTATTTCTAGCAAACAAAAAGCAGACCTTGTTCCCCCTTCGGGGGGATCCCTAGAAATTGGAAACGGCCACCCGTCCTCCGTTGTGTGTTCCAACTTACAGTAGTTCCCCCTTCGGGGGGATCCCTAGAAATTGGAAACAATGAGATGGGGGCTGATCTAACTCATACCTTTGGTTTGGAGTTCCCCCTTCGGGGGGATCCCTAGAAATTGGAAACCACGATCAACCCATCGTGTGTCATCGACGGTATTCCCGTACTGTTCCCCCTTCGGGGGGATCCCTAGAAATTGGAAACGGACCGAATGCAGTGGTCTGCCAGAACCAAATACACTTGTTCCCCCTTCGGGGGGATCCCTAGAAATTGGAAACGAATGCGGTTATAGTGGTCGCAGGTTATCATGAGCCTGCTGTTCCCCCTTCGGGGGGATCCCTAGAAATTGGAAACGAGTGTCGTCTTCATACTCGACCTCCGCACCTTCGAGTTCCCCCTTCGGGGGGATCCCTAGAAATTGGAAACGGTAAATACAAACCGTATACCTTCGGTTGTATACTCAAGTTCCCCCTTCGGGGGGATCCCTAGAAATTGGAAACAACGGTCTTTATTGGACCAAACCTGGACGCAATTTCAAGTTCCCCCTTCGGGGGGATCCCTAGAAATTGGAAACATTCACCTTGCGCCGTAAGATCGCATCCGCAGCGTTTAAGTTCCCCCTTCGGGGGGATCCCTAGAAATTGGAAACGCCCAGGGAGTTTAAGAACTCCCGGGCTTGCTTTAGCCACGCGTCCTCAAGTTCCCCCTTCCGGGGGATCCCTAGATAGGGTGTAGGTTGGCCAAGTAAGCGGCTCCCCCTTCCTTGGGGGGAAACTAGCAGCGGGGATCCCCAGGTGTTGAACATGCGCTTTGCGTTTTGCCGATACCGGCGGCCTTTCCGCCAGCCCTTGCGCACGCGCTACGGCCTGTGGTCTATCCGCGAAGGGATCCTGGTTCGGCTGACGGACGCGGAGACGGGAGGTCAGGGCTATGGGGAGATTGCCCCCATCCCCTGGTTGGGCAGCGAGACCGTAGAGGAAGCGCTGGCATTTTGTCAGCAGTTGCCCCCTGAGCTGTCGGAAGCAGAGATCGAGAAGATCCCGGCAACCTTGCCCGCCACGCGCTTTGGGCTGGAATGCGCCTGGCTGGCCTGTCGGGATCCCGGCTGGCTGGCAAGGGATCTCTCCGGGCTTTCCTGGTGTGGGCTTTTTGGGAAAACCCCACCCTCAGGTTCCTACCCCGCCTACAAGGTCAAGGTGGGGGTGGAGCCTCTCGAGCAGGAGGTGAAAAAGCTAGAAAGCTGGCTGGAGCAGTTGCCCGCAGGATCCTGCTTGCGCCTGGATGCCAATGGGGGGCTGAGTCTGGAAGGGGCGCGGCGCTGGCTGGCCCTCTGTGACCGGATCAACCAAGAGTGGCCAGGCAAGATTGAGTTTTTCGAGCAGCCCTTGCCACCAGCGCAGCACGCCGATCTAAGCCGGCTGAGCTGGGAGTTTCAGACTCCCATTGCCTTGGATGAGTCCGTGGTTGGGCTGGAGCAGTTGCAAGCTGTCCACCAAGCCGGCTGGAAAGGGATCCTGGTGGTCAAGCCCTCCTTGGTTGGCTCCTGCCTTGCCCTTAGGGACTACCTCAGGCAACACCCTAGCCTAGATTTGGCCTTCTCCTCCGCCCTGGAAACGCCCATCGGCGCTTGGCATGGCCTAGTTTGGGCGGGATCCCTGCAGGCAAAAACAGCCCATCCCAGAGCCTTGGGATGGGGGGTGGGGGAGTTTTTCCAGGAAGGGGATCCCCTCACCCTGATCACGCTCTCAGCCCAGGAGCGGGCAGCCCTGATGCAGGCGGTGTGGGAGCGCCACAGCCAGCCCTAGACGGCGGCGGCTTGCTTGGCCCGTTCCTGCCGCAGGTAGGCCTGGATAAAGTGCATCAGCTCCTCCGGTTCGCCATTCATAAACGCCTCGACATTGTAGGTTTCGGCGTTGGTGCGGTGGTCTTTGATCAACTTGTAGGGATCGAAAGTGTAGGTGCGAATCCGACCCCCAAAGCCCTGGGTCACCATCTCACCCCGGATCTCGGCCAGCTTTTGCCGGCGCTTTTCTTCCTCAAGCTCGATCAGCTTCGCCTTCAGGATCTGGATGGCCCGCTCCTTGTTTTGCAGTTGGGAGCGCTCTTCGGTGCAGCGCACGGCAATGCCGGTGGGCTTGTGGATAACCCGCACCGCCGTTTCCACCTTGTTGACGTTTTGGCCCCCTGCCCCGCCGGAACGAGAAGTCTCGAACTCCAGATCCTCCATCCTCAGCTCGAACTCATTGTCCTCCTCCAGGATAGGCATGACCTCAACGCCGGCAAAGCTGGTCTGGCGCTTGCCGTTGGCGTTAAAGGGGCTGATGCGCTCCATGCGGTGGTTGCCCTTCTCGGCGGAAAGATACCCGTAGGCATAGGGGCCTTCAATCAGCAGGGTGGCCGACTTGATGCCGGCCTCTGCCCCTTGCGAGTATTCCGAAAGCGTGACCTTGTAGCCCTGGTTTTCCGCCCAGCGGGTGTACATCTTCAGGAGCATCTCCGCCCAGTCTTGGGCATCGGTTCCCCCCGCGCCAGCGGTGATGGTGAGGATGGCGCCGTTTTTGTCGTAGGGGCCCGAAAGCAGTTGCCGCAGCTCCCATTGGCCGAGCTCCCGCTCCACCGCCGCCAGGGATCCGGACACTTCGGCCAACAGCTCCGGGTCCGGGTCTTCTTGCAGCAGCTCCAAGGCGCTGGCAGCATCCTCTAGGCGATCCTTCCAGCGGTGGATTTGATCCCAGGAGGCCTTGAGGCTGTTGAGCTGTTGCAGGTGGCGGCGGGCCGCCTCGGCATCGTTCCAAAACTGCGGCTGCGCTGCTTCCTGCTCCAAAATGGCGATCTGCTGCTCCAGGTGGGGCAGGTCAAAGATAGTCCTGAGCACTGCTCAGGCGCGAGGTGAGCGATTCTAGGGTGCGTCTCAGATCGGCCAGTTCCATAGAGAGCATCAAGAGAGAGCATCAAGCTGCGCTTCGGCTCTCATCCTAGCCTGTAGGCTGGCAATTCAACCAAGGGATCCAGCTCTTTTGCAGGTTTGCTGCAACACTGTGAACCGCATTCCTGGCCAATTGGGTGATCCCGCGCCGGCTCTAGGACGCGACAGAGCGGCCTTGGGCGATGGCTTTTGCCGAAGGATCCCTGTCGGAGCACCTCAAGCCCGTAGCAGAATGGAAAATCTTGTTTCGGAGGCCGCTATGCTGAGGGTCTTTTCCTTGCTTTCCGGACTGGTTCTGGCTGGGGGGGTGGCTGCTTTGGCCATCACCAATCCCACCCCGGAAGAGTACGGAGCCTACGCAGGAGACCAATTGGCTGCCTATGCTACACGGGAATACTGCGCCCAGATCCCAGCTTTTTTGCCCACCCTCATTGAGGAATGTCACGCCCTTGTGCAACAGCTGCAACCAGAGCTGGTGGAGCTGTTTCTGCGCCAGACCCGCCGGCAAAACTTCATCCTCTTCAGCCTCTACAGCACCGATTTGTCGTTGCTTAACTTTGGCCCGCTGGGGATCTCCCTGCCCACCTACCACTTTGAAACCTTGGCCGTGGCAGGGCAATTCTATACCTATGAGATCCGCGAGGGCAAAACCACTCCCCAAAAGGGCTAAACCTGGGCCTGCTCCAACAGCGCTTGCAATTCCTCCAGGGCTGCCTGGGCCGACTGCGCCTGCTGGTAAAGGGATTGCACCATCTCGGCGCTGGCCTGAGCCGATTGCAGGGTGGATTGGCTTTGGCGTTGGATGCGATCTGCCAGGCCGCGGATGCGGTTGCTGGCTTCGGTGGTGCGCCCCGCCAATTTGCGGATCTCCTGGGCAATGGCACCAAAACCGCCGCCCCCACCCCTGCGGTTGGCCTCCACAGCCGCATTAAAGGAGAGCAGGCGAATATAGCCTGCCACCTCTACGATCAAGTCAACGATGGTGTTGATTTCTTTGAGCTCGCGGGAGAGCTCCCGGTTGCTGTCGGCAATGTCCTGAAATAGGCGGCGCACCGCCTCTACCCCGGCAAAGGTGGCGGCAAAGGTGGATTTGCCCTTTTCCGAGAGCACCGAGCTGATCTCGATGATGCGGGCGTTGAGGCGGGCCAGCTCTTCCGTTCGCGTAAGCGGGACGTAGTCCTTGCGCTGCTGGGCTTGGCGCCGCTCCCGATCCAAAGCCAGGTTTTGGCTGAGGATCTCGGCTTTTTGCCGCTCCAGATCGCGGGCATACTGAAGGCTGCGGTTTTTTTCCTGCTCCAGCTCGGCCAAGAGCCGTTTCATCTCCTCCTGCTGTTCCCGCAGCCTCTGCTGCGTGGCCAAGTATACCTGGGACTGGGCCACCAACAGCACCGGCACATCCAAAAGGCGGTAGTCTTGCGGGCCAATTTGCACCACCACCGGGTCGTAGATGGTTTCTTGGGGCCGCTGGAAGGCCTGGCTGGCCGCTTGCAACACATCGCAGTCGCCGGACAGAAGGAGAAAACCCCGGCCATGGAACTCCACCATCGAGCTGATGGGCCGCTTCAAAAACACCTCCAGGCCATAGGGTTTGCTCAGCATCCACTCCAAAATGGCGCGCCGGGTCAGCATCCCCTGCACTTGTGACCGCTCATCCAACACGATCACCCCCGAAAGGCTGCTGTCATCCTCTAGGCGGCGCACCACGTTCTCGCAAGGGGTGGACTCGCTCACCTGAAAGTCCACCAGGGCCAGATCGCGCAGCTTGGTGTGGATCGAGAGGGTGGGAGTGGGCGGATTGGTTAGGGTAGCCATCACAGGGATCCTCGGCGCAGCTTGGGTCGAGACAGGTAGCCAGTAGATGTGCTATGTATTGGGAAACACACAAAAGTGGCTCTGGTCGGCTTGCCAGGAGACTACTGCCGACTGCATTTAGTTTGCCTTGGGATCTCGTTCCCTGGCTACGGTCGCAGGCTGGGGATCGGTTGAAAAAAAAGACAAAGGCGGGTTTTTCCCGTTGCCGAGTGGGGATCCCGGCAAGAGGGGATACTCCAAATCCGCGATTTGGCCGGCTCTGAGCTCAGCGAGGCTCTTGGTAGCGGTGGTAGATCTCTAGAATTTCGCCGCGGCCACGGGTAAAAGCGGCCACTACGTGGGGATCGAAGTGGCTACCGCTTTGGCTCTCCACAAAGCCAAAGATCTCGTCTAGGTTCCAAGCTTCTTTGTAGGGGCGGCGGCTGGCCAAAGCGTCGAAGACATCGGCCAAAGCCACGATCCGCCCTTCCAGCGGGATCTCTTCTCCCTTAAGGCCCCGCGGGTAGCCGCTGCCATCGAACTTCTCGTGGTGGGTGAGGGCAATGATGGCGCTTTTTTTCATCAGCTCCGAGTTGGATTGGCTGAGGATCTCGTAGCCAATCTCGGGGTGGCGGTTCATAATCAGGCGCTCTTCGGGGGTGAGGGGGCCTGGCTTTTGCAAGATGGCATCCGGGATCCCGATTTTGCCCACATCGTGCAGGGGGCTGGCGTAGAAAATCAGCTCCTGTTCATGGCTGGAGAGGCCCAACTCTTTGGCGAGAATGCGGGAATAATGGCTCATCCGCTTGAGGTGAAAGGCGGTGTCTTGATCCCGGTATTCGGCAGCCTGGGCTAGACAGAAAATCGTTTCCAGGTGAGCGGCTTTCAGCTCTTCCCGCAAGCGCACATTTTGGTAGGCAACCGCCGCCTGGGAAGCCAGGGCTTCTGCCACCCGGACTTCCAGCTCAGAAAACGGCTGGCTCCAGTCAGCCACCTGGTTGGGCGCTAGGTTGGCAGGGCAATCCGGCCTGAGACGGTTCAAGAGTTGCAGGGCACCGAGGATGTTTCCTGAGGGATCCCGCAGCGGCACAGTGAGCAGGGAGCGGGTGCGATATCCGGTCTGCCGATCCACCTGGGGGTTAAAAGCGTAGGGCAGGTCGGGGGGCAGTTGATAAACGTCCGGCAGATTCAAGCTCTCCCCGGTGAGCACCACATAGCCCACAATGCTAGAAGGAGTAAGGGGCAGGCGCAGATCCTGCAGTTCCTCGTTGCGCTTGACTACAAAAAAGCGCAACTCCTCCCCTTCGCGGATGAACAGGCTGGCGCCATCGCAACCCGTCAGCTCGCGGGCTTGGGCAACAATCAGTTCCAGCAGGCGCCTTAAATCCGTTTCCGAAGAAAGGGCGATCCCCACTTGGATCAGCCGCTGACTCAAGCGCAAGGCAGCAACGGCCTCGAATTCAGCTTCGCCAAGACAGAGATCGAAGGCAGCAGGCCCATGGGACATAACCTGTCCTCCACCGGGTTACGAGTGTTCTCAGAAGCGTTCCCAATGGAGCGATGTCAGAGCTCTAGCAGGGATCCTGCCGCTGCTCCAAGTTGGGAGGCTGGGGGTCGCCAATCCAAAGTAACTCTGCTACCCTACTTTACCTGTGGAAGCGAGAGACGCTGTGACCCAGGTCAAGACCCAGCAGCCAGATGAGGTTGCCCTCCAGCTCATCGTTGGCCTGGGCAATCCTGGCCCGCAGTATGCCAACACCCGGCACAACTGCGGCTTTATGGTGGTGGACCGGCTAGCGGAGCGCTGGCGGATCCCGTTGGCTTTGGAAAAGCGGTTCCAAGGTAGCTACGGAGAAGGTTTTGCCCTGGGGGGCAAGCGGCGCCTGCTCAAGCCGGAGACCTACATGAATCGCTCTGGCGAGGCGGTGCGGGCGGTGTTGGATTGGTACAAGTTGGATCCTGCCTCGGTTCTGGTGGTGTACGACGATATGGACTTGCCCCTGGGTCGCCTGCGGCTGCGGGGATCTGGCTCCGCCGGCGGACATAACGGCATGAAGTCTGTCATTGAGCACTTGGGCAGCGAAGCCTTCCCCCGCTTGCGCCTGGGCGTGGGCAAGCCCAAAGGCCACCAAGACAGGGTTGGGCATGTTTTGGGGAGCTTTGAACCCGCTGAGCAGGCAGTGCTGGACCGGGTTCTAAGGGCGGCAGTGGCAGCGGTGGAGTGTTGCTTGCAAGAAGGATTGAAGACGGCCATGAACCGCTTCAACCCTTTGGATTTCTCTGGGCCAGATCGGCAAGATCAGCCAGCTCCTCTCAACCCAGCCAAGACTGCGCCCGGAGAAAGCTGATGCCGGGATCCCGCCCCGCTGTCTGACTAAGCAAAGTCGCCTCATCAAGGACTGCGTCCGGCCACGCGATCTTCCACCCGCGGCAATTCCTCAGAACCGCCTGGCCGCGTCAGGGAGTCGGCTTCCCCAGTGGCAGGAGAGGGCAAGGATCCCTCCAGGTTGCTACCGATCCCTCGCCAAGCCAGAGAACCGGAGGCTTCGGCGGCCTGAGCGCACAGCTTGGCGCGCAGCTCTGCCTCCTGCTTGGGCTTGAGATAAAGGTTCTCCAGCAGCACCGCCATACCGGCTACCCAGGGGGGCGCGATCACCGCCCCAACAATGCCCAACAACTGAGTGCCCCCCAGCACCGCCAGCAATTGATACAAGGGCTTCACCCGCACCGAGGATCCCACCAACAAGGGATCCAACACATAGGTTTCCAGGTTTTGCACGGCAACGTACAGGATCAGCACCCACAAAAAAGTCCAGCCCCCTTGGACGATGGCCACCACCAAAGCCGGCAGGGATCCCAAGACTGGGCCGATAAAGGGAATCAGATTGGTAAACCCGGCGATTACCCCCAGCGCCAGCGCAAACTCCGACAGGCCCAAAAAGCGGAGCGAGACGGCAATCATCACCCCCAAAATGGCCGAGACCAAGACCCGCCCCTGGATGTAGCCCCCCATACGTTGCGCCATCGGCTGCACCTGCTGGGCCAACCGCTCATTCCAGGGGTAGGGGAACAGCTCCACCAGGCCCTGCACCAGGTCAGAGCCGCTCACCAGCATATAACCGGAAATGAAGAGGGTCAGCACTACGGTCAACAGGCCGCCCAGCAGACCGCGGGTGAAATCGAAGGACTGCACCAGCAACTGTTGTCCTGAGCGAACTGCCCAGTTCATCAGCGACTGCGGATCCAGCAACTGGTTCAAGTAGTCCAGCGCCGCCGGATCCACCCCTGCCAGATCGGCAATCCAGGTGTCTGCTAACAGTTGGAGCCGCTCCAGGTAAGAGGGCAACCTTGCCAGCAGCCGCTGGGTCTGGGTCACCACCGTCGGACCCATGAGCAGAGCCAAGCCGGCAATCCCGGCAATGAAACTCAGATAAACCACCACCACCCCCAGCCAACGGGGGATCCGCATCCGCTCCGCCAGATCCACCAGGGGAGCCAGCGCCGCCGCCACCACCACCGCGATCATCACAGTTACCACCAGGTTGCGCAGTTGCCACAGCAACAGCAGCAGCATCCCTGTGGCCACTACCAGGGCTATGGAGGAGACGGAGAGGGTCAGCTGTCTTCGGCTCATCATCTGGCTGGGCTCTCTTCAAGGGGGGCGTTTCAGTCCCCCGGGGTAACAGACGGCTCTACCATCCTGGCCTGGCTTAGCCGAACTTGCCAAACGCCCCTTGCCCAAAGACGCCAAACCCGCAACCTCTCTACTCAATAGCCCAGACAAAGATCCGCAGCAGAAAACCAGCTAGCAGTGGAGTTACCGCAACAGTTCCATCCGTACTGCTTCTACATATTCCAGCAGCTCTGGGGATCCTCTGCCTGCAGCCTGCCACAGCGTCAAAGCACGGCCCAGATCGGCAGCGGCACCGGCCCTATCCTCTCCCTGATAGGCGCGTGCCATGCCGCGGTGGTAGTAGCCCTCGGCTTGCTGCGGCTGCACCTCGATAGCTCGGCTGAAATCCTGAACGGCCAAGTTGAAGTCGCAAATGCTGGCCCACATCAGGCCGCGATGGACATAAGCATCGAAAAGATCGGCAGAGCTTTGGTTTTGCTTGGCCAGCTCGATGGCCAGGTGCGACACATCAAACGCCGATTCCAGATGTCCCTGTTCGGCCCAGATGCGAGAGCGCAACAAGTGGAGTTGGGGGTTGCGATAGGCAATGCGATCCAGAGGGGACAAAGTTGCCAAAGCCTGCTGCAGCTCCCCAAAATACTCGTGTTGTATTCTGGCCTTGAGCAAGTAAGCTTCAGGCAAATAGGGATCCAAAGCAATGGCAATGTCCAGATCCTGTAGCGCTCTGCGCATCAGGTGATCAACGACAGCCGCCTGCTCCGGCTCGGGCAAGGCCAGGGGATCGCTCTGCAACCGATCCCAGAAGTATTGAGCCCGCTGCAGATAGAGCTGCGCGTTCCCCGGCTCTTGTTCCAGAAACTGAGCTAGCCGCGCCAGATAGACGCGATCCAAGTGAAAACGCTCGCCAGCCTGGGTGGAAAGAGGGATCCCCCGCTGCGCCAGCAACTGATGCGCCTGAGAGCGCTGCTCAAGCTGCCGTACTTGGGCTTGCAGTTGGGCTTGTTGCCTGAGCAGGAGCTCAGGATCGGGTTCATCGGCAAATGCCGTCACTTGAACACTCTGCGCTGGCGCCGAGGCAACTTCAGGGACAGCGCCCCGTCCCTTGCGCAGGGAAGCCAACCAGCCGCATTCGCCGCTCAAACACAGCCAAGACAGCAAACCCAAAAGCGCCGATCCGGACAACAAAAGACTGGGCCTCAGCATGGATCCCACCCCACGAAATAGCTTGAAAAAAAAAGAGTTGCCTCTAAGCTAGTTCGCCACAGCCGCAGTGTCCAGACTTTCGGCAATGCCCGTCCTGCGCCACCACTCGGAAACTCCCCCCAGGGGATCCTGCCGCCGGCCAGATCGACCAACTCCACGCGACGATTCTTTGCTGGCTACAGGAGCTGAGAGCCCCACACGGGATCCATGAGGCAACTGGGGCAGAGGAAGAGACAAAAGCCTTGCCGTCAGGTAAGCGGGGCAACCCCACCCGTCCATACGGTGGGGTAGTTTATGAGAGTTAGACAACCAGGTTAACCAGCTTCTTCGGCACCACAATGACCCTCTTCGGCGTCATCCCTTGCAGATACCTCTGCGCCGCCTCCGATTGCAGAGCCAGCCGCTCCTGCTCCTGGGGCGTGACATCGGCAGGGGCTTCAAAGGAGCCGCGCAGCTTGCCGTTGACCTGCACCACAATCGTTACCGTATCGGCCACTAGGGCCGCCGGGTCATAGGTAGGCCAAGCCTGGCGATGCACTGAGTCGGTGCCGCCCAGGGCCTGCCACAGCTCCTCAGCCATGTGGGGGGCAAAGGGGGCTAGGAGCAAGACCAAGGTGCGGATCCCTTCCGCATAGACTGGCGAGTCCGGGATCTCGGCTTCAGCCAGGGCGTTGCTCAGCTTCATCAGCCCAGCAATGGCAGTGTTGAACTGGTACTCCTCCAAGTCCTCGCTGACTTCTTTGATGGCCGTGTGCACGGCGCGGCGCAGATCCCTTTCCGCTTTGGTCAGGGATCCTGCTTCAACCTTGGCCTGCAGCAGCTCGGCGGCTTTGCCCTGCAAGGACTCCGTCCCGCTACCGCGAACAACAAACTCGTACACCTGCCGCCAGACGCGGTTGAGAAAGCGAAACTGCCCTTCCACATCGGCATCGTCCCACTCCAAGTCCTTTTCCGGCGGCGCCTTGAAGAGGATGAACATGCGGGCTGTGTCTGCCCCGTAGTTGGCCAGCACCTCTTCCGGATCCACGCCGTTGCCCTTGGACTTGGACATAGTTGCGTAGATAACCTGCAGGGGCTCGCCGGTTTCCGGATCCCGCGGGTCGTTGGGATCCTTGACCAATGCAGTAGGGATCCAGCGATCCTTGCCGGACTTGTTGGGGTTGTAGTAGGTGCGCGCCTGCACCATCCCCTGGGTTAGCAGGCGGGAGAAGGGCTCATCGAAATTCAGCAACCCCAGATCCCGCAGCACTTTGGTGAAAAAGCGGGAGTAAAGCAGGTGCAAGATGGCGTGCTCGATGCCGCCCACGTACTGATCTACCGGCAGCCAGGCGTTGACCAGATCCTTGCGGAAGATCTCGCGGTCGTTGCGGGGATCGCTAAAGCGCAGGAAATACCACGAGGAGCAGATAAAGGTGTCCATCGTGTCCGTCTCACGGCGGGCGTCGGCACCACAGGCGGGGCACTTCACCTTTACCCAGTCCTCCAACTGGGCCAAGGGGGATCCCCCTCGCCCCGTCAGCTCCACATCCTCGGGCAACAGCACCGGCAGATCCTCCTCCGGCACCGGCACAATGCCGCAGTGGGGGCAGTGGATGATGGGAATGGGGCAGCCCCAGTAGCGCTGTCGCGAGATGAGCCAATCCCGCAGGCGGTAGTTGACCTGCCGTTCTCCCAGCCCCTGCTCTTCTAGCCAGGCGATGGCCCTTTCTACACTTTGCCCCGGGCCTTTGCCCACCGGGATCCCGTCCAGGGGGCCGGAGTTGATCAACACCCCCTCCCCCGTCCAGGCCGCCTGCAGATCTTCAGCACTCGTCACCCCCCCTTGGGGCGGCTGCACCACCAGCTTGATGGGCAGGCCGAACTGGCGGGCAAACTCAAAGTCCCGCTGGTCGTGGGCGGGCACGGCCATGATGGCCCCTGTGCCGTAGCCCATGAGCACATAGTCGGCAATCCAGATGGGGATCCGCTCTTGATTGACGGGGTTGATGGCGTAGGATCCCGTCCAGACGCCCGTTTTTTCGCGGTCTTCGGCGCTGCGCTCGATCTCGCTGCGGGCAGCGGCCTCGGCCCGGTAGGCCTTGACGGCAACCTCTTGCTCAGGGGTGGTGAGCTTCTCCACCAAGGGATGCTCCGGCGCCAGCACCATGAAGGTGGCTCCCCAGAGGGTGTCAGGCCGGGTGGTGAACACCGGCAGCTCCTCCCCTGTTTCGGTTTTGAAGACAACCCTAGCCCCCACCGACTGGCCAATCCAGTTCTCCTGCATGGTGAGCACCCGCTCCGGCCAGCCGGAGAGCTTCTCCAGGTCAGCCAGCAGTTGGTCGGCATAGGCCGTGATCTTGAGAAACCACTGCTTGAGGAGGCGCTTTTCCACCAGAGCTCCCGATCTCCAGGAGCGCCCTTCCGCATCTACCTGCTCGTTGGCCAAGACGGTCTGGTCCACCGGATCCCAGTTCACCGGCGCCTCCTTCTGGTAGGCCAGGCCCGCTTTGAAAAACTGCAGGAAGAGCCACTGCGTCCACTTGTAGTAGTCGGGGGCGCAGGTGGTGATCTCCCGCTCCCAGTCGTAGGAAAGCCCCAGCCGCTGCAGTTGATCCCGCATCTGGGCAATGTTCTGGTAGGTCCACTTGGCCGGCGGGATCCCCCGATCGATGGCGGCGTTCTCTGCCGGCAAGCCAAAGGCATCCCACCCCATGGGGTGCAGCACCGCGTACCCCTGCATCCGCTTGTGGCGGGCAATCACATCCGTGATGGTGTAATTGCGCACATGCCCCATGTGCAGGCTGCCACTGGGGTAGGGGAACATCGACAGGGCATAAAACTTGCGGCTTTCCGCCGTCAGCTCCGGCGTGCGATCCAACCCGAGTTCACGCCAGTGGGCCTGCCACTTGCTTTCGATGGCCGGAGGATTGTAGCGCGCGTCCACAGTCTAGGGCTCCTGGGGAGAACAGCTCTCGGCTTCAGGTGGGCTAAGATACCAGCATTTTGGCATGTTTTGCGGATCCCCGGCGCCGACGGGATCCACCGGAAACCAGTTAACCCAAAGGGATCCCCTCAGTAGGTTTCCTCGTGCCACCTGTTGGCCTTCTTCAGCTCCTTCTGGAACTTGCTCCAGTCTTGACCGGCTTGCTCGGCAAGGGGGGCCATGACGCTGTTGATGCCGTCCTCCATTCCCTTGAGGCCGCAGATGTAAGTGTAGGTGTTGGGCTGCTGCAGCATCTCCCACAGCTCGGGGCCGTACTCGGCCATGCGGTTTTGCACGTACATCTTTTTGCCGTCGGGGGTTTGCTGTTCGCGGCTGATGGCGTAATCGACGCGGAAGCGATCCCCATACTGGGCTTTCCAGGCCTCTAGATCCCCGTGGTAGAGCAAGGTGGACGTGGTGGGCACCCCAAAAAACAGCCAGATCTTGCCCTGATAGTTGGGATCCTCTTCAAACAGGTGCTTGATGAAGGCGCGAAAAGGGGCGATGCCGGTGCCGGTGGCAATCAAAATCAGGTTGGCGTTCTCATCTTCCGGCAGCAAAAAAGTTTTCCCCGAGGGCCCGGTGATCATCACCTCGTCGCCGGGTTTGAGATCGGTGAGGAAGCCGGAGCAGACCCCTACCCCCGGCTGGCCTGTCTCCTTATCCACGTATTCGGCCCGTTTCACACTCAGAGAAACGGTGCGCCCCTCGCCATCGTCGCCATAGCGGGTAGAGGCAATGGAGTAGAGGCGGGGCTTGTGGGGCTTGCCCTTGTCATCTACGCCAGGAGGAATAATGCCAACGCTTTGGCCCTCCAGGTAGCGGTAGTTGGGATCCGGCAGGCTGAGCACAATGTGCTTGGTCAGGCCGGGTGCCCCTTCCCCCACAAGGGAGTAGGTCTCTACACACTGGCCGATCAGGGGCGCGTTGGGACGGTACAGATTGACAACAACTTCTCGCTTTTGGGCGCTGGCAACCATAACGGCGATCTGCTCCTGGCAATGGGAGAAAACTCTCTAGCAAACACCTTAGCAGCCCGCCCGCCCGAAGGGAACTTGCCGGAGGGGAACACCCCAGGCCGATCCTGAGAAAGCCCGCCCGGAAAACTTCTCTTCTCCTCAGTCGTCGCCGGGAAACAGGCAGTTTTTGTTAAATTGTTCCTTGACGCCGCCCGCCTCTCTGGCCTCAAGCTCGGTTGTGGGGGAGCGTCTTGTGGTAATATGCAAGACCATAAAGAACAGTAACTTTTTTAGAGGCTTCCTCTCAGTTTTGCCCTGCCCATCCCCAAGGAGTTCCCATGGCAAGCAGTCCTGAACGTATTGTAATGATCGGTGTTGCCGGAGATTCTGGCTGTGGCAAGTCCACGTTCTTGCGGCGGTTGGGGGACTTGTTTGGCCGGGATCTCATTACCACCATTTGTCTGGACGACTACCACTCCTTGGATCGCTACCAGCGCAAAGAGAAGGGCATTACGGCGCTGGATCCCCGCGCCAACAACTTCGACCTCATGTACGAGCAGGCCAAGGCGCTCAAAAATGGCCAGAGCGTGATGAAGCCCATCTACAACCACGAGACAGGGCTCATTGACCCGCCGGAGCGGGTGGATCCCAGCCCCATCATCGTCTTGGAGGGCCTTCACCCCATGTACGACGAGCGGGTGCGGGAGCTGCTGGACTTCAAGGTCTATCTGGATCTGGCGCCGGAGATCAAGATTGCCTGGAAGGTGAAGCGGGACATGGCCGAGCGGGGCCACACCTATGAAGATGTGTTGCGCTCCATTGAGGCCCGCCGCCCCGATTTCGAGGCCTACGTCGATGTGCAGAAGCGCTATGCCGATGTAGTCATCGAGGTGCTGCCCACCAAGCTGCTGCCGGAGCTGGATCCGGAGCACAAGGTGCTGCGGGTGCGCATGATCCAGCGGGAGGGGGTGAGGTATTTCGACCATGTTTACCTCTTCGACGAAGGCTCCACCATCGACTGGATCCCTTGTGGCAAAAAGCTGACCTGCTCCTACCCAGGCATTCGCCTGCACTACGGCCCTTCCACCTACTTCGACCAGCCGGTTTCGGTGTTGGAAATTGACGGCACCTTCGACAAGCTGGAAGAGGTTATCTACATCGAGAACCACCTGAGCAACCTGTCGACCCGTTACTACGGCGAGCTGACGGAGCTGCTGCGCAAGCACCCGGAATATCCTGGATCCCGCAATGGCTCTGGACTCATCCAGGTAATCGTGGGCCTGAAGCTGCGGGCCCTCTACGAGAAGATTCAGGCGGAAGCCAAAGAGCTGGCGGTTGCTTCCTAAGGTTTGGCCTCTGCGTGAAGGGGATCCCTTGACCTGGCTCGGGCAGTTGGGCAAGCGGCGATAGGTGGCGATCCATGCAAGGGTTCCAGTTGGAAATCTGGCCGGAGGGAACAGCCTTTTTCCGGCGGGCGGTCGAGATCTGGCAAGAGCAGGCCGCGGCGGCCATCCGTCAACGGGGCCGCTTTACGGTGGCCTTGGCAGGGGGAAACACGCCACGGAAGTTGTATGCTGCTTTAACCCAGGCGCCGGGGATCCCTTGGCAGCAAACCTGGCTGTTCTGGGGGGACGAGCGCTACGTTCCCCCGGATCACCCCGAGAGCAATTACGGCATGGTACGGCGGATCCTGCTGGATACGGTCGGGGTTCCCGCCTCCCAAGTCTTTCCCATGCCCACCCACTCAGGAGATCCCTTACGGGATGCGGCGGAGTACGAGGCGACCCTGCAGCAGATTTTCGGCACCGAATGCCCTGCCTTTGATCTGATCTGGCTGGGAGTGGGAGAAGACGGCCACACGGCCTCCTTATTTCCCGGTACAGCCGCCCTGGAGGTGCAACACCGCTGGGTGACGGTGGGCCAAAAAGGGGAGGAGCCGCGCCTGACTCTGACCTACCCTGTCTTGAACAGGGCGGCTCAGGTGGTGGTTTTGGTAACGGGGGCCAGCAAAGCCGCGATCGTCAAGGAGGCGCTGACAACGGAGGCCCACCTGCCCTGCCAGCGCCTCAACCCCCAAGGACGGCTGCTATGGCTGCTGGATGCGGCGGCAGCGGCTGAACTGCCCCTGCCCGCGGTGGCCTTGCTCGGCTAGTCCGGCCAATTGCTGCCGAAAAAGCGCTGGCTGAAGATGGCGATTTGACCTGGATCACCGCTGCATCCCTTCCCTTCGAATTTGATGGGGGTAGTTGAGTTTGGAGCGCTGCCCCATGTCCATCCGACTCATTGTCGAATCGGTTCTCCAGAGCACCTACCTCAGCCGCCGCCAAGAATCCCAAATCTGCCATTTCCTCCAGGAGCGGCTTTACGACGAATTGGATCTGGAGGCAATTGATCGGCTGATCTTGGCTTTGCTGAAGGGGCAAGTCCAGCTCGAGTGAGAGGAAAGCTGCGCCGCTTCGCCAAATCCTCAGGCCAGAGCCTAGCCCAGCCTCCTGTGGCAGTCTGGTCGCTTGAGCAGCGGACGGCTACAGGAGTTCCAGCAGGAGAGCTTTCCGGCAGGCTCCCTCAGATGCTTTGGCTGCCTCCCCAGCTCGGACGACGCCCTTGCCAACCGCCGCTCCTCGAAGGTAGGGTGACGCCTTCACCGAGTGACATACTCTCGTCTCTCACCCTAAAGCGCTCCGCGCCGCTGACGCGAACGGGGAGCTACTGCGAGAACCTTCTATGTCCGGCTGTGCCGTGCCGTTAGGCATGCAGCCGCGGAATGCTCTAGCGCGGGGCTATACCAGATTCCGGCAATGCCGTCTTGTATAGCCAATCTGATTCTACGATATTTTTGCGGGGGTGGCTGTATCCCGACCCTGACTGCCCCCCAGTAGGGGGGTACAAGTCGGGGCTTATCCACCTCCGCACCCCCAGAAGCTAAAACCTCCGTCCTGCTGACCCGACACCCAGGCCACAAGCAAACCTCCAAGGCACCGTCAATGCGCCCCTGCACACTTGCCCAAGGCAAAGCCCCACCTATACTTATTTGATGGCCAATTTTGGGTAACTGTAGCACAGACGAGCGACTAAGACTTGCGACAAAACCTGTCTGTTGACCGTCCTGGGGCAAGCCTGTGCAAGTTCAAAGCGGTTGCGGCCCCGTTGCAACGGGATCCAAACCCTCTTGGCCTTTGAGCTGCGGGTGGATCCGCCGCCGGCAGGCCAATCGGAGCTGGTGGATCTGGATGGCAACGCGGCGGTTCAGCTCTAGTTTGGGGATCCCACCGAACATCTGCGCGTCCAAACTCAGGCCACGGTGCTCACCCTGCGGGAGAATCCCTTTGACTATCTGCTCTGCGATTGGGCTACCCATCTTCCGATTGACTATCCCAGCACGCTGGCAGCTCAATTGCAGCCTTATCGGACGGCGCAGGCGGATGCTGGCATCCAAAGCCTGGCCTGGGAGCTGTGGGATCAGGTGCAGGGGGAGACGACGGCTTTTTTGCCGGCGCTCAACCAACGCATCTACTCCGAGTGCCGTCACATCCTGCGGGAAAAGGGGGATCCCTCGCCCGCCGGCTTGACCTGGCAGCGCAAAACCGGCTCCTGCCGTGACCTGACGCTGGTGTTGATGGAGGCCTGTCGGGCAGTAGGTCTGGCGGCAGGATTTGTCAGCAGCTACCAGGTCGGCCCGCCGTTGCAAGAGAACCTGGAACTCCAGGGCACAACCGGCAAAGAGCCCGCAGAGCCTGTCCGCCGCCACCTGCACGCCTGGGCAGAGGTGTATCTGCCGGGGGCCGGTTGGCGGGGGTTCGATCCCACCCAAGGGCTGGCCGTGGCCGATGGCCATGTGGCTTTGGCGGCCAGTGCCTACCCCAAAGATGCCGGCCCCATCTACGGCCACTGGCTGGGCAGAGGCGTTCACAGCAAGATGGACTACACCATTCACATCGAGGCGGAATCCGCCCTGCAGAGCCAAGCCCAACTGAGCCCCATATCCTAGCGGGATCCTTTGAGAACCCTGTCAGCGTCTCTCCTGCCGTGATATTCTGCTAGCTTCTAGTTCTAACCGAGCCCTCTCTTGAAAACCATGGACGAACTCAACACCCTGATCCAGGATCTGCAAGCTGCCTTTAGCGACAGCAGCACGCCGGTGCTCTCGCTATACGCCGACATCAACCCTGCCCGTCCCGAAAATGCTGGCCGCGCCTGGGTGAGACGCATCAAGAATACCCTCAAGGAGCTGCTGGAGAGTGGGGAGAGCAAGCCCGATAACTCCCTCTGCGAGCAAGTCCTTGCTCTAGTGGAGCAGGAGCGCCCTTCGGCCCGCACCCTGGTTCTTTTTGCCAGCCGCAATCCCGCTGGCAAGCCAGTGCTGCGCCGAATCGACCTGCAGGTGGAGCTGCCGGTGGTGGATCTGGCCCATGGGCGGGTGGAGGCCCGCTGGGGTGAGCCGTACTTGACCCCTCTGATTTTCGCCTTCGATGAATATGAGCGGGGTGGGGTGTTGCACCTGTCTGGCAGCAGGTGGCGCTTCTACGAACTCTTTTTGGGAGAACTGCAGAAGGACACGGAAATCTTTGCCAACATCAGCGCCGACGAGTGGCAGGAACTCCAGGATCTGGCTGGCCGCATCGAAAATGCCGTTGCCGAGCGTCGGGCCCGCAGCGGCGGCACTTTCGACAAGCTCTCCCCCAAGGAGCGGGAGGCGGCCAAGGTCAGCCTCTGGATGCACAAGCTCTACCAGCGCCTGGCCGATGCCCTCGACAAAGCGGTGGATCGGCTGGGCATCGAGCGGCTAGTGCTTATGGGCGAGGCCTGGCAGGTGTCTCACTTTGAGGGCTACCTCAACCGCGGCCTGCGCAACCGCATCGTCGCCCGGGTGGGGCACCCCGCCAACCTTCACACACCGACGCCGCAAGACATCCTCGACCGAGTGGTACCCGTCCTGGAGGCCGCTGAGCGCCGAGGAGAGCTGGCTTTGTTGGAGCGGATTCGAGAGCAGCCCGGCGCTTGGGGCTTAGATGCGGTGCTGGACGCCCTCCAGCTAGGCCGGGTGGAAATCCTTGTCCTGCCCTGGAGGCTAGAGGCCACCATCTGGCGCTGCCCAGACGGCTCGGTGGGAGGAACCCCAGAGATGGCCCAGCTCCTCTGCCCAGAGCCGCAACCGGTGGCGCTGCGGGATCAGGTCTGGGTGCTGGCCCGCGATTTCGGCGCTAGGCTGGAGTTTGTCCGCGGCGAGGCCGAAGACCGCTTGCTCCACGAGTTTCAAGGAGCAGCCGCGCTGTTGCGCTGGTAGAGGCCGCTCCAACCGGGTCGAGCAGCTCTCTGGCTGGATCCTGAAGCCGCAGTGTAGGCTAACATAGCCTAGCCCACCTCTGAAAAGTTTTCTGAGGGATCCCCTTGACCCAATCCATTGACCTCCCCACCAGCGTCGATACGTTCTTGCAAGAGCTGGCCGCCATTCAGCAAGTGGGGCCAAAGCGGATAGCCATTCTGGGCAGTCGCCATGTGCCCATCACCCACCAGTACCTCATCGAAACCCTCAGCTACGCTTTGGCCCTTACCGGCAACCGCATTCTCACTTCCGGGGCCATTGGCACCAACCTGGCTGTGATTCGCGGAGCCATGCGGGCGGACATGAAATCCCTGACGGTGATCCTGCCCCAAAGCCTGGAGCGACAGCCGGCAGAGTCGCGGGCCAGCCTGGAGCAGGTGCTGCATCTGGTGGAGCACCCCGAAAATGACCACCTGCCCCTGGCGGAGGCCAGCCGCCTGTGCAACCTAGAGATCGTCAGCAAGTGCCAGCAGTTGATCTGCTTTGTTTTCCACGACAGCGTCACGCTTTTGGAGGCCTGCAGGCACGCTGAGGAGCAACACAAGGTGGTTACGCTCTTCTATTTTGACTGATTGGACTGCAGCTCACTGCTCTCAACCTTTTGCCCCGAGGGTAGCAGTGTAGAAGGCCCCGATAGCTCAACATAGACTGCAGCGCATTCCCGACGTTGGGCGAATGGAATAGGATAAGGCTTTGTATTGAGGCAAATCGTTGGGCAGCCATGATGGGATCCCCGGCATGGAACCCGGAAATTTCTGCAGTCTCGCCGACCTCATCCTCTAATCCGCGGGGATCCGAAAGGGGTGTTTATTTTCGATTCGATGCCCAAGGGATCCATCTGCATTTGCCCGCCACCCTGGCTTGGGAAGAAGTCTGGGACGATTTGGTGTGGCAATTGCGCAGCCGCAAACCCTACTGGGCAGGAGTGGCCCCCCTGACCCTGTGGTGCCAAGAGCGAGAGCTGGACTTGCCCACCCTACAAACTCTGGCCGTCTTGTTGTCGCGGCATCGGTTGTCCTTGTGGCGCGTCCAAACCGGATCCCGAGGGACGGCGATCGCGGCGGCGACCCTAGGCTATTCTGTGGAACAATCTTCCCCCTTGGAGGCGATTCCCCCCGTCTCCCCGGATACTACTCCCCTCTACCTGCGGTCCACGGTGCGGTCGGGGATGTCGGTGCGCCACCGTGGCTCGGTTTTTCTGCTGGGGGATCTCAACCCCGGCGGCGAGATCATTGCCGGCGGCGACATTTGGGTCTGGGGACGGCTGCGAGGGCTGGTGCATGCTGGTGCTGAGGGGGATAGAGGCGCGGTGATCTTGGCCTTACAGTTGGAGCCAACTCAGTTGCGCATTGCCGATCAGGTGGCCCGTCCACCCGAGGGCGGATCCCCTCCCAACACGCCAGAGGTGGTTTACTTGCAGGAGGGTGTCATCTGCATTGCCAGCCTTCAGGATTTTCTGCGGAGGGGGGTATGAGCCGAGTTATCGTCGTCACCTCTGGGAAGGGGGGAGTGGGGAAAACCACCCTAACGGCCAATTTGGGCACTGCCTTGGCGCGCTTGGGTCGCTCGGTGGTGGTGGTGGATGCCGACTTTGGCCTGCGCAACCTGGACTTGTTGCTGGGGCTAGAGAATCGGGTGGTGTACACGGCTTTGGAGGTGATTGCGGGGGAATGCCGCCTTGAACAAGCATTGGTGAAGGACAAGCGCACCCCCAATTTGGCGTTGCTGCCGGCGGCCCAAACCCGCAACAAAACGGCAGTCAGCCCGGATCAGATGCGGCAGTTGATGGAAAAGCTTGCCAGCAGCCATGACTACGTGTTGATCGACTGCCCGGCGGGAATTGAACAAGGGTTTCGCAATGCCATTGCGGGGGCAACGGCAGCCCTGCTAGTAACTACGCCCGAAGTAGCAGCGGTGCGGGATGCAGACCGGGTGGTGGGCTTGTTGGAAGCGGCAGGGATTTCCTCTATCCAGCTAATCGTCAACCGCCTGCGCCCCGATATGGTAACCGCTGGCCAGATGATGGCAGTGGAAGATGTGGTGGAGGTGCTGGCCATCCCCTTGGTGGGTATCATTCCAGAAGACCGGGAGGTGATCGTCTCCACCAACAAAGGGGAGCCCCTAGTCCTCTCGGCCAACCCGACTCAGGCTGCCCAGGCCATCCAGCGCATTGCCCGACGGCTGGAAGGGGAGACGGTGGAATTTCCCAAGTTGGCCAGCTTGGGCGAGTCTTTCTGGGAAAAGGCCAAGCGGTTTTTCAGCCAAAAGGTGCTCTGAATCTCAACGGCTCTTGAGCTCCATCTCAACGGGATCATCCTCTTTGCCTGGAGTCTTTGCTTTCCCTGCTATGCACCTTCAATAAAGCCCATGCTTCTCGATTTCTTGGATCAGCTTTTTTCCCGCCACTCCGGCAACAGCCGCGAGCAAGCCAAGCAGCGCCTGAAACTGATCTTGGCCCACGACCGCGCCGACCTCACCCCGGCAGCCTTGGAAGCGATGCGCCTGGAGATTTTAGGGGTAGTATCTCGCTATGTGGAGCTGGATTCGGAGGGGATGCAGTTTCACTTGGCGGCAGAAGGGGGGACGACGGCCCTGATCGCCAACCTCCCCATTCGCCGTGTCAAGCCCCTGGCGGAGGCCCGCCTCAATTCCTGTGAAGGGGAGAACCCACAACAGGATCCCGGAGCGGCCCCATCCGAGGGCGGCCATTTGAGCTCGCCTTCTCCCTGAGCTACCCTAGACTCAGGGAGCAGTAATTCAAGGTGTTACATAGAGTGTTACATCCGCCTAGGCTGCGTCCGTTCGCCAAGATGCCTTCTCTTTGCTCCCACTTGTGTCTGTCCCGGCCGGGGGTGCCTTGTAGCTGTTTGCAGCCTGCTCATGGTAAACCGTCTGTGGCCCCAATGCTGACCAGGACAAAGTCGCCGGGACGGAGTTCGCGCTAAGGGAGGTTGAGCCTCGGCATGGAAAACTCCTTTGAGCTGACGATCCTGTTTACGCTGGCCTTGGTGGCCGGGATCGCGGCTCAAGTCCTGGCCAATTTTGTTAAAGTGCCCAGCATTGTTTTCCTGCTCCTGTTTGGGGTGCTGCTGGGGCCAGATGGCCTGGGCTGGGTTCGTCCCCAAATCATGGGATCTGGCCTGGAGGCGCTGGTGTCGTTGGCGGTGGCTCTGATCCTGTTTGAGGGGGGGCTGAACCTGCGGCTGCAACGCCTTAACCAGGTCTCCGACAGCTTGCGCAATCTGGTGTTGCTGGGATCCCTTTTGACCTTGGGAGGGGGAGCGCTGGCGGCCCACTATTTGGGGGAGTTTCCCTGGCCCCTGGCCTTTTTGTTTGGATCCCTGGTGGTGGTGACGGGGCCGACGGTGATTAACCCCATCCTGAAGCGGGTGCGGGTCGATTCCGCCGTCAGCACCCTGCTGGAGGGGGAAGGGGTGCTCATCGACCCCGTGGGGGCCATCTTGGCGGTGGTGGTGCTGCAGGTGGTGCTCTCCGGCCACCCCAGTTTCTTGCTGGCCCTAGAGCAGCTATCTAGCCGCTTGGCCATTGGGTCGGCGGTGGGGGCGCTGGGGGGCTGGCTGATGGGATCCTTCCTGCTCTGGTCGCGGCAGTTTTTGACGGAGGAGCTGCGCAACTCGGTGGTGCTGGCGGGGGCGCTGGGGGTGTTTGCCCTGGCCCAGTCGCTGCGCTCCGAGGCGGGTCTAATGGCGGTGGTGATGGCCGGGTTGGTGGTGCGGCAGAAGGCGGCCATTGCCGAGCGGAGCGTGCGCCAGTTTCACGGCCAGTTGGTGGTGATGGCCATCTCGGTGTTGTTTATTCTGCTGACTTCCACCCTCTCGCTCAAGGCGGTATTTGCGCTGGGGTGGGGAGCCTTGGCCACGGTGCTCTGCCTGATGCTGGTGGTGCGTCCTTTGAGCGTGTGGCTGTGTACCTGGCGCAGCGACCTGAATTGGCGGCAGAAGCTGTTTGTGGCCTGGCTGGCCCCCCGCGGCATCGTGGCGGCCTCGGTGGCTTCTTTGTTTGCCATTTTGCTCACCGAGCGGGGCATTACCGGGGGGGATGCCCTCAAGGCGCTGGTGTTTTTGACCATCTCGGTCACGGTGACGGTGCAGGGGCTGACCGCTGCCTGGGTGGCCCGCTGGCTGGGCTTGGATCAGGGGAGTTCTACGGTGATCATCGGCAACCATCCGCTGGTCGGCCAGTTGGCCCAGTTGCTGCGCTCCCTCAACCAGGCGGTGGAGGTGCTGCCGCTGCCGTCGGGATCCCGTCTGCGCGAGCGCACCGCCAATCTTCCCGCCGAGCTCAACGGCCACAAAGCCGGCCATACCTCAGGGACCCACCCCGCCAGCGGCAATGGCAGCTCCAAAGCCCTGCCGGTTCGCGTCAGCGGGACGGAGTCCTCAGAGGAACCTGGCCAGGTGCTGCCCGGATCTTTGCAGGAAGCCGTGCTGAGCGAGTCAGCCTTCTTGAAGGCCGATATCGACCATGCGGAAACTCTGTTGATCCTGACTTTGGATCCGCAGGTGAACTGGGCCATTGCCGAGCTGATGGTGAAGCTTTCGGTTTCTGCCGCCATCTGGACGGTGTTGCTGCCGGAGATGCCCATCTCGGAAGGGATCCGCACCCTGCCGATCCCTTTTTCCCAACTGCAGCGCTGGGCCAGCTACCTGGAGGCCAATCGGGCCGAGCTGCGCTCGATCACCCTGCCCACCCTGGCGGACCTGGGCCTGAAGCCCCCCCAATCCGCCGCGGCCTCGGCTCAGGAGTCGATCGCGGCAGCGGGCTCAGCGCTGCTCAACCCTTTTTCGGCCCAGATGGGGCTAGAGGATCCCACGTTGGAGCGGCTGCGGGATCAGTTCGCCTACCGCATCAAAGCCGATCTCTGCCTGCCTTTGTTGCTGGTGCGTCCGCAGCGTCTGGGAGGCTGGTTTGGGGAGAAGGGCAAGTCGTCCCAGGTCGGTCGGCTGTTCTACCTGCCGGAGCCGGGCATCTGGCGACGCGGAGATTGCATCTACTACCTGGAGCGCACGTCCAGCCCCGTAGAGGCCGTTGCTCCCTCTGCCAGAGAGTTGGATCCCCCAGAATGGGATCCACCCTCAGCCGAGCTACTGCCCCAGTATGTTGAGGGCGTCAAGCTCCACTTCGATCTCTAGGGGTCCCAGGGCAGCCAGCGGCCACTAGGAATGAGGGGACACCCCTGCACCTGCTCAGGCCGACCCAGATAAACCCAGGCAAAGGTGCCGCTCTCCAGTTGCACCCACTGCCGTTCGTATAGCCGCGGGTGGTCTTCCAGCTCATCTAGGCGGGGCAACAGGCCCAAGGGAATGCGGTAGCGCTCGCCGTAGAGCCGGTTGCGGCCAGGAACGGCCATCGGGTAGGGGCCGAGATCGTAGAGGTCGATGTGGTTGAGGCTGTCTGGGCCCAAAAACTCTGCCCCTTGCAGCAGGCTGTGGTACTGGCCGCCCCGCAGCAGGGATCCGTAGACAAAAACCACGGTGGAGGGTTCCATGTAAAGCTACGCAACTTTGACAACCGGGATCAGGGGGATTGGGCCCATTTTTGGCCGATGCGCGGCTCCGAGCCGGCCAGCAGGCGTTCGATGTTGCGGCGATGGGCAGCAATGACATAAACCCCCCCTGCCAAGGCAAACAGCAAATACGGCAGAGGCTGGCCCAGAGCCCACATCAAGAGCGGCGCCGCCACCGCCGCCAGCAGGGAGCTAAACGAGACGATGCGGGTGAGGGCGATCCCCAGCAGCCAGACACCGAAGGTAGCCAGGGCTACCGGCCAAGCCATGGCCAACAGGATCCCCAGGCTGGTGGCCACCGACTTGCCCCCCTTGAAGCCCAGCCAGCAGGAGCGGCTATGGCCGATCACCGCCCCCAGGGCCGCCACGACCACCCACCACGGCGAGCCCAGAGCTGATCCCAGCGCCACCGCTGCCGCTCCCTTGGCAGCGTCCACCAGCAACACCAGCAGCGCCGGCCCCTTGCCCACTGTCCGCAACACGTTGGTTGCCCCCGTTGAGCCGGATCCCGCTTGGCGGAGGTCGATCCCACCCCAGCAACGGCCCACCCAGTAGCCGGTGGGGATGGATCCCAGCAGGTAGCCTCCAAGGGCGGCAAGGAGGGCGGAAAGCCATGCAGGCATAGACACGTCTTGAACGCTCTCTCCTCACTTTGCCACAGGGCTTGGGTTGCCACTGCTGTCGAATCCGGCCAGGTTGACCTCCCAAGCAAGGCGCGGCTGCACAAATTGCAAAAGCTGTTGGCGAATCTGCTCCAGTTGCCGGATGGCCTGGCGGGATCCCTGCGCCCAGAACTGCTGCTGCAGATAGTCAATCAGCCACAGCTGCGCCGGCAAATCGAGAGCAGCCACTGCCCTAGCCACTTCCAGCGCCTGCCGCAGCGAGTGGGGCCAGCGTCTTAGGTCCTGCAGCAGTGACGGCGGAAGGCTTTGCAGGTGCTGCTGGGCGGCCAGCGCCCGTCCAGGGCTGCCTTGGGCTAGGGCAATTAGCTCAGAGCGAGGGATCCCGGGCAGCTCCGGGCAGCCCAAAGCTGTCAACACTTGCTCCATCTCTGCCGAGCTGAGGCGGCGAAACGGCACCATCTGGCAGCGGGACAGCAGCGTCGGTGGCAAAGGGTGGGGAGGGGGGGTAGGCGAGTGGTGGGAGGCGATAAGAACGATGTGGGCCGGCTCAGGCTCCTCCAGGGTTTTCAGCAGGGCATTGGCCGCACTTTCTGTCAGGGTTTCCGCTCCCTCCAGTACAACTAGCGAGCGGCGGGCGTGCATTGGCCTACGGGCACAGAAGCGAACCACTTCCTGCACCTGTTCCAGGCGAATTTGCGGCGGGGAGCGCCGCTGCAGAGCTTGTGCCTCCGGGGCGTCTGCTGCTATCAGGCGGCCCTGGTGGACATAGGTGGGGCTGACCCAGTGGAGATCGGGATGGGTGCCTGCGAGGAGCCAACGGCAGTTGGAGCACTGGCCGCAAGGGATCCCTGAGCTGGCCTCGCAGAAGAGGGCCTGGGCAAACCAGCGGGCCATCAGGCTCCGTCCCACCCCTTCTGGTCCCAAGAAACAGTAGCTTGAGGTCACCCGCCCCTTTTCCAAGGCCGCCACGAGCAGCCGCGCCGCCAGCTCCTGCCCGACGATGTGCTGGGGGGGCAGAACCGTGACTCCCTCAACCATCTCGGCAGCTCTGGGCTGAAGCATCGGCAAAGTTGCCTAGTCGCAGGCAAAGGTCGGCAAGAGAAATTGCCACAGCCCCTCCTCCACCAAGGGATCCCTCCCTATCTCTGCCCCAGCCTTGTTGTTAGCCGGTGGGATCCAGTCGCATTAAAACTTGGCCAAATTCCACCGGCTGGCCGTTGCTCACCAAAATCTCCCTCACCACGCCCGCCGTTTCAGCTTCTATCTCGTTCATCAGCTTCATGGCTTCGATAATGCAGAGAGTTTGGCCCTTGTTCACCCGTTGGCCAACCTGCACAAAATCCGTTTCTCCAGGGGCAGGAGCGCTGTAGAAGGTGCCCACCATCGGCGCCGTCACCTCCACCCAGTGGCTGGGGGCAGGCTTAGGAGCGCTCTCAGGAGGGGGAGCTTCTGCAGGGGAAGCAGGGGGGGGTTCTGGCGGCGGGGCAGCGGGCGGAGCAGCGGCAGCAGCAGCAAGGCCAGCCGGGATCCCTTTGCGCAGGGTGAGGCGGAAATCCTTGTACTCCAGGATTAGCTCGGTAACGTCGCTCTCCTGCAGAGCGGCCAGCAGAAGGCGAACTTCCTGCCAATTGACAACATCCAAGGGAAGATTACTCCTGATGCATCACCTGTCCACAACGGCAGCCCAGCGGCAAGAAGAGGGGGAGCCATCACTCGCGGCCTATATAGGTGTCGGTGCGAGTATCGACACGCACCCGTTCTCCCACCTTAATAAACAGAGGCACCTGGATCTCAGCGCCGGTCTCCAGCTTGGCGGGCTTGGTTCCCCCTGTTGCCGTATCTCCTCTCACGCCGGGGTCGGTTTCCACCACTTCCAAGACAACGGTGTTGGGCAGCTCCACATCGATCACCTGCCCCTTCCAGCGCAGGATGGCCACCTCCATGTTCTCTTTCAGGTATTTCACGGCAGAGCCGATTTGGGCAGCGCTGAGGGGAGCCTGTTCGTAGGTCTCCATGTCCATGAACACGAAATTGTCCCCTTCTGAATAGAGATACTGCATATTCACTTTTTCAATAGTGGCGGCGGGCAGCATCTCGCCGGCGCGGAAGGTTTTCTCCACAACGTTGCCGGTCTGCATATTTTTGAGCTTGGTGCGCACAAAGGCCGCGCCCTTGCCGGGTTTCACATGCAGAAACTCGATCACCTTGTAGGGAGCGCCATCAATTTCCACAGAGACGCCGGGGCGCAAGTCGTTGCTTGAGATCATGTCAGCACAGGGATCCGTTGCTCAGACTTCCCAATCTTACCCCGGCTGCGGGGCACTCCGATTCAGCTCTCTGAGATCAATGGGCGGCTGACGTCCGTAAAGAGGCAACACCGTCTGCCAGGAAGGGCGCAAGCCTGCTTGGAAGTCGGCGCGGGCCAGTTCCGCCAACGCCAGCACAGGCGCCGGATCCACCCAGTCGGCAGCATCGACGACCAGAGCCTGGGGCCACTGCCGCAGAACCTTCTGCCAAGCCGCTTCTTCCCAGATCTGATCCGCCACTTCGGCAACCCAATGTTCTGGCCCCAGCCGGTACACGCCACCATACTGCTCCCCTCGCTTGGCGTCCATCTGCACCGCCACCGTCAGCGGCTGAGGCGGGGATCCCTGCTCCTGCCACACCTGGCGGGCGAGAACCGCCAAAGTCGAGTAGCCGAACACCGGAATGCGCAACTGCTGGCCCAACAGCCGCGCCACACTTACCCCCAAACGGCTGCCGGTAAAACTCCCCGGCCCCAGAGCGACAGCGATCCCCGCCATCTGCGACCAGTCCTGGCCGGCCAAGAACTCCTTCAGGCAAGGGTGCAACTGCGCCGCCATCTCCCGATCCAGCCACCAACTCCGGCTGCGGCTCTCCCCCAGCTTCTCCTCCAGCGGCAACACGGCCAAGCCCAGAACAGGCGTGGTGGTGTGGATCCCTAAAATCCAGCGGGGAACTGACATGGCCTCTCTCAGGATCAAGCGAGGTAGTTGACAGAACTTAACGGATGATTTAAGGTTAGGTTGTCAATCTTCGCGCTTCCTCAGGGAAGTTTGCCATCATGACCACTGTTATCCAACGTCGCTCAACCAGCAACGTGTGGGAGCAGTTTTGCGAGTGGGTCACCTCCACCGACAACCGCCTCTACATCGGTTGGTTCGGGGTGCTGATGATCCCCACCCTGCTGACTGCCACCACCTGCTTCATCATTGCCTTCATTGGTGCTCCCCCGGTGGACATCGACGGGATTCGCGAGCCAGTTTCGGGTTCGTTGCTGTATGGCAACAACATCATCACCGGCGCGGTGGTGCCTTCTTCGGCTGCGATTGGCCTGCACTTTTACCCGATTTGGGAAGCCGCTTCTTTGGACGAGTGGCTGTACAACGGCGGCCCCTACCAGCTGATTGTGCTGCACTTTTTGATTGGGGTGTTCTGCTACATGGGCCGGGAGTGGGAGCT
>NZ_JBSSDI010000028.1:0-39470 GCF_054060575.1 Thermostichus sp. MS-CIW-15
TTTTCTGCGGCCAAGTTGTAAACCTGGGGTAGCTGTAGCCCTTGCAAGGGCAGGCCATCGGCGGTGCTGGCGTTGCGCTGCCGCAGCTTGTCGGAGGGAGCAGGGGCAATGAACTCGCTCAAGAGCACGTCGAAATACTGGTTGATGATGGCCACCGCCTCGCCATCTTTGCGGAAGTAGCTGGCCGAGGCCCGCTTCATCTCTTGGATGGCGACAATGGTGGCCTCGGCAGAGCAGGCGTTTTCGATGATCTCCCGCAGGCCCCGGGTGTTAACCACAAGGATGTTGGGATCCCCGGCCACCAGGGCGTAGGTGACATAGCGCAGGAACCAGCTTAGATCCCGCAGGGACTTGCGCATGTTGGCAGCCCCGTAGCGGGAGATGTTGATGGGGCGGAAGTTGGGCGGGATCTCCACGCCGCTGGCGCTGAAGAGATTGCGGATGGCCTCGAGGAAGCCACCCGTGGACTCCACATAGAAGGCGGTGCCCAGCTTAAAGGCTTCTTTCTCGTCTTGAGTGACTTCTGGCCGCTCCAGGTAGGCCATGGGGGAGCCGCCGGTGAAGATGCGGTTGGCAGCCCGGCTGACAATGATTTCGGAGTTGGCGGCGATGACCTCGGCAATCTGCAGCCGCTTCAGACCGCTGGAGAAAAAGTCGTCAAGGCGATCCAGCTCGGTGCGCGAGAGGTAGCGATCCTGCTGTTCTGCCTGGGAGATGGTGGAGAGGGGCACGGTTTGGTAAAGACGGGGGCTGGAGACGACTGCGCCGCCAGATGCGTTGATACCCATCGCTCTCTTAAACTCCGTTTATCGAAAAACTGCCGACAAGGCTCAGGGAGGATGCCCCGGGAAAGGGGCTGACCCATGGACTTAGCTAAACCGGCCCCCATCCCTCTCAGAGTTGGGGAGGAATGGACGCCGCGTCCCTGAGGGGGAAGCCAAGCCTAGAATACTAGGGGGATGCGACCAGAGGGGGGAGGTTGTTGCAGTTTGTAACACTCATTCTCAGTTGCCTTCTCGTCAAAAACCATGGCCTCTGACCCTTCTTTGCACCTTCCCGACTCTCTGCGGGCAGACTGGGAACAGGGATGCTACGGCTCTGTTGCTCAAAGTTTGCAGCGGCAGCTTGAGCAGGGATCCCAAGAGCCCCTGCTGTATTGGTGGCTGGGATCTGCCTACCTACTCCTGGGGCGGGAGCTAGAGGCGCAGCTCACTTGGCAGGAGGGTCTGGCCCTCCTAGGGGCCGAAGCTGAGGTTACCCGCTGCTGGGCAGAGGGACTGCTGGAGCTGGCAGAGGGGCTGTGGGAAAGGGGGCAGTGGCCGCAGGCGGCGGCTTTGTATCGGCAGTTGCTAGAAAGTGGCGCTGCCCCAGAGGCGGCGTTGGCGGCCCATCGCCTTGGCCTAGTCCAGGAGCGCAGCCGACTGTGGCTAGAAGCAGCAGAGTGGTTTGAAGAGGCCTGCCGCTGGGATCCAACGGCCACGGAGAGCTTTTGGCGCTGGGGCCTGGCCCTGCTCAAGCTGGGCCGGTTGCGGGAGGCCCTCTCCCCTCTCCAGGAGGCAGCGCGGCTAAGGCCAGAGTGGGGGGATCCCTGGGTGCAGATGGGCCTGGCTTGGCTGGATCTGGGGGAGCTGGAGCAGGCGGTGGCCTGCTTTCAGGAGGCAGCGGCGCGGGGCACCCAGACAGCAGAGCTCTACAGCTACTGGGCGGAGGCTCAGGTGCGGCGGAATGACCCGCAGGGGGCTTGGGAGAAGTTCCGGCAGGCGCTGGCGGCGGAGCGGGAGTGGCTACAGGCCTGGTGTGAGGGCAGCGGCAGAGACAGTCGGCTGCGGCTGGAGCTGGAGCAGGCCCTGCAGGGATCCCCTGGCAGCCTTTGGCAGGAGCGGTACCGCGCCTGGCAGCAGCGCTGGCTCCCTGCGCAGGCAACCCTTCCTTCCCCAGCCTGCCAGAGCCCACCGCCCAGTGCTGGCAACCCCCTGCCAGTGCCCAGCCAGGGTTACCTTACCACCCGGCAGTGGCACCAGGCCACCGGCGAGGGCAGCTACCAGGTGGTGGATCCAGAAGGGGTTCTCTGTCTCCAAGCTCCTCCTACGGCTGACCCTGCCATTGGGCAAAAGCTGCGCTCGCAGCGGATCCCCTTGGCCGAGACCTTTGTGGCCCAGATTCCGCAGGGATCCGTGCACGTGGGCCACTATCCCCGCCACCTCTACGCCAGCTTTGCCAGCGCCGTGCTTACCCGTAGGGGTGAGTTGCTGGCCGATGTCTCCCCCAGCTTGCCGCCGCCGGAGTTTCTCGACTGGGACTGGAAGCCGGCTCACCTAGAACACCACCCCGTTTTGGACTTGCCCCACCTGCCGCCGCCAATTCCGCTGGATGGCCCTGTCGCCCTCTTGCCCCTGGGGGCGGTCAACTACTTCCATTGGATGGTGGACATCCTGCCCGCCCTCGATCTCCTACGCCGCTCCGGCGTCCTCGAAAAGGACATCCCCCTCTTGGTTCACGGCTACCAGGGCAAGCCTTTCCAGGTGCAAAGCTTAGCTGCCTTGGGGATCCCAAGCGAGCGCCTCCTCAGCTTTGAGCAGGCGGGGGGATCCCATGTGCAAGCGCAGAACCTGATTGTGCCCTCGCTGGCGGGGCCGGTGGGGTGTCTAACCCCCAGGGGCTGGCAGGTGCTGCAGCAACTGGCTCCTCTGGGGCAGGCGGCGGGGCTACCGCGGCGGATCTACATTAGTCGTCGGGCTGCCCGCTGGAGGCGGGTCATTAACGAGGCAGAGGTTCTCGAGGCTTTGCGCCCCTGGGGATTTGTGTCTGTGCAACTGGAAGCCCTTTCTCCGGGCGAACAGATAGCCCTGATGCAGAGAGCAGAGGCAGTCATTGGGATCCACGGGGCGGGCTTGACCAATCTTGCCTTTTGTCAACCTGGCACTGTTGTTATCGAGATTTTCCCCACCAATGCCGTGCTCCCCTACTTCTGGAGCCTGGCCCAGGTGGTGGGGCTGAACTACTTTCCCCTGCTGGCTCCAACCTGTGACCCGGCCCTGGTGGCCCTGTTGGCCAGCCCAGAGTTGGATCGGGAGGATGCCTGGGTGCGGATCCCGGACTTGCTGAAGTTGCTCGAGCAAACAGGGCTGCGTTGACTGCTTTCCCAGCCTTGGGAGTGGGATCGGAGGGACTCGAACCCTCACGTTCTTGAAGAACAACGGATTTTAAGTCCGTAGCGTCTACCATTCCGCCACGATCCCTAAAGTAGCCGTACTACTCTACCAGACTCTTTGCTGCAGGGGGCTAGGAGGCTTCTATAGGGAGAGTATGGCATGCCAGCTTCTGCCAGACAGCCTGGCGCAAGAAATGGGCCAGGGCGGCTACGCAGTCTCGATCCTCAAAAAGCAGGTCGCGCCGCTGTTGGATCTGCTGAGAAATTTGCTGCCGAAATTGGGGATCCCTTCCCAGTTGCACGGCTAGATCTTCGTAGCGCTGGAGGTCTTGGGCAATCAAAAGATCAAGGCCCATCCTTTTGAGGATGGCGTAGGTATGTCGGCCCCGCAGGAACCGGCCAGGGCAGGTGACCACCGGCAAGCCGGCAGCAACGGCTTCCAGAGTGGTGATCCCGCCCGACCAGCCGTAGGAATCCAGCATGACGTCGGCGCAGCGATTGAGATCCAAGTAGTCCTGGTGATCCAATTGGGGCAGGAGGCGGCAGTGGTTTTCTATGGCCAGCCCCCAAGCAGAAAAAGCCTGGGAAAGACGCTGCCAAAACTGTCTCCCAATGGCGGCATTGGGCAAAGCTAAGAAAACAAATTGGGCACTGGGCACTTGCCGAGCAATAGCTGGAAAAAGGTAGTCGTATTGCGGCAGGTACTTGCCCAAATACTGGCAGGTGAGATAAACGACGGCATCCTGGTGTAGACCAAAGTCCTGGCGGTAACGTCTCTGGGGAGGCAAAACCGGCTTTTCAAAACAGGTACCCAGTCGGGGCAGTCGGACTAAGGTTTCGCTGTAGTGGGCTTGTCCATCTTCTGGCTCCATCAGGTCGCTAGATAGGAAGTAGTCAATGGTCGAAAGTCCAGAAGTAATGGGATGAGCCCAAGTGGAGCATTGCACTGGGGCTAGACGCAGGGAAGCTAGTTGCAGAATAAGAGGCGATAGTCCAATTTCCAAATACACCAAAACATCAAGCTGATCCTGCAAAATTTGGCGGGCAGCATCTTCAAAGCCAGTGGGAATGTGCCGGAAGACATCGGCATACTGGCGGTACTGCTCGGTCATGAAATCAACTCTGGGATCCAAGTGATAGGCAAACACCTGAAAAGGCCACTCGGCGCTGGCTTTTAAGTATTTCACCCATCCCAAAGAAAGGCGGCTGTAGGAGCAAGCCCGCATGGAGGCCGAGACAAACCCAACGCGCAGGGGATCCCCTGGCTGCCGAGGAAGACACTGCCAATTGGGGTAGCAGGATTGGACAATGCGCTGTACAAACTGAGCGTATTTTTTCTGCAGCTCCAGGTCGTTGTAGCCCTGGTACTGCAGAAGGTGAGGCGTTCCCCAACTTGACCCTAAAAAGGCAAGCCGCCGCTGCTCTGGGGTGTCTAGAGGCGTCTCCTGAATGAGGCGATCCAGGTGTTCTACAAAGCGCAAGCGAAAGCGGTGCAGCTCCTGTTCATCCTGATAGATAGCCGGCAGATAGAGGTGGTAAAGCCAGCGGGCTTGCACCAAGTTAGGATCCAAAGTCCATGCCTTTTCCAGGTGATCCAGAGCCGCGCTGTGTTCCCCTTGCTCGCGATGGGCTATCCCCAGATAAAAATGCACCTCAGCCCAAGGGATCCCTGCTAGTGGATCTGGATTTTCTAACAACGATCCCAGCAAGGAGATTGCCTCTTCGTGGCGGCCTAGGTTAACAAGAATCTTGCCCGCTTGAAAGGCAGAAAGGTAAGCCTTGGGATTGAGGCTCAGGCTCTGCCGATAGCAAGATAGAGCCTTTTCCAGTTGCCCCAAAGACTCATAGACAACGCCCAGGTTGTGGTGATAGAGGGCTACGCGGGGATTGAGCTCAATGGCCTCGGCAATCAAGGCAGCCGCCCATTCCCCCTCCCCCTTGGCCTGGGCCACCGTCCCCAGCAGGTGCAGGGCATCGGGTTGATCGGGAAACTCCGCCAGAATTTGCGAGTAAATGGCTTCCGCTGTTCGCAAGTCGCCAGCCTGCTGGGCCTGGATCCCGGCCAGCAGCTTATCCTTGGGGGCGAGATCCGACATTGAAACAAGGGAAGCTGGAGAGTTTTCCTCACTATAGGCCCTCCAGCTCCGATTAGAACCCCCCTCGCCGCCTTCCTCTCCCTAGGTCTCATGTTGCCAAAAGCACATAAAAACGGTATCAACGCTTCTGCGAGCGCCTCGCCAAAACCCGCAAAAGCCGATTTTTTCGTTGACCCGCTCGATGCCTTGCGCCACAAGGCTTTCAGGCCTCTCACCCCCCCTCTGCAAGGCCTTTTTTGCCCTCTTCGACCGACCCCCTCGCAAATAGGTCTTGCATTCCTTGCCCCGCTTGGGTTTAATAGGGGTAGAGTTCCCCCTTCGGGGGGATCCCTAGAAATTGGAAACATGAACCAACCACAACAACTGTAGTATTCGAGCAGCATGTAAGTTCCCCCTTCGGGGGGATCCCTAGAAATTGGAAACTTCAGGTACACATCGTACCCATCGGTGACTCCGACGACTCGGGTTCCCCCTTCGGGGGGATTCCTAGAAATTGGAAACAATATTTAGGGATCCCTTACGTTTTAGGGATCCCTTAGGAGTTCCCCCTTCGGGGGGATCCCTAGAAATTGGAAACTCTACCGCTCCGAAGTAATCTAACTCCGACGGCAATACGCGGTTCCCCCTTCGGGGGGATCCCTAGAAATTGGAAACTTCATACAAACCTCCCTTCACGGGATAGAAACAACACCCAGGAGTTCCCCCTTCGGGGGGATCCCTAGAAATTGGAAACGGGACTTCCGCGGGACATTCCCGAGACGTTTCCAGGACAAGTTCCCCCTTCGGGGGGATCCCTAGAAATTGGAAACCCGAGATTCTCGGACACCAATACCCGGTAGCTACGGTCTGTTCCCCCTTCGGGGGGATCCCTAGAAATTGGAAACGGTCTCCATCGAAATCGCCCCCCATTGTCTCCCAGTCAGGTTCCCCCTTCGGGGGGATCCCTAGAAATTGGAAACTCATAATGTACCTCCCAGTGATGGAGTAGATTTTCGAGTTCCCCCTTCGGGGGGATCCCTAGAAATTGGAAACGGGCTGGGAGCCGACATCACTACGCCATCGTTCAGCTTGTTCCCCCTTCGTGGGGATCCCTAGAAATTGGAAACAACAGCCAGGTGCTCCCAAACTTCACGCGCCTGTGCAGCAGCCACAATCGGGCAGTGCTGTACGCGCTAGAAGACTTCGGGCTCAAGTATGACGCCGTCCAGGCCCACAACCCTATCGAAAGCAGCATCAAAGCTTAGGCGGAGGATTGGGCCTCCCAGCGGTCAAAGATCTGCAGCAGCAACTGCACCCCATCGGTCAAGGCAGCCGGACCGGGCTGCAGAATCACCTCTGACGGCAGCTCGTAGACGTGTCCGCTCCAGACCGCCGGGATAGTCTCCCACCCAGGGCGGCTGTGAAGCCGCTCAGGCTTGAACCTCTTGCCACACCAGGACACCAGGATGATGTCTGGAGCGCGCCGCACGACCTCTGCCGGTTCAGCTATAATCCGGCGCCGTGCATCGGGATAGGCACTGAATTCGGAAAAGATGTCTTCAGCTCCACACAAACGAATGAGTTCGCTGATCCAGCCGATGCCTGTAATCAAGGGGTTATCCCACTCCTCGAAGTAGACCCGTGGACGGCGGCGCCGTTGCTGTCCACGCTGCATAGCTCGGTGCAATCCCTCCCGCAAGGAGCGCACATATGCCCGTGCCTGAGCAGCTCGCCCTACCAGTGCCCCAAGGCGCAGGATCATGGAGAGGATCCCCTCAACCGTGCGCTGGTTGAAGCAGACAACCTCCACCCCCTGGCGAATGAGCTCAGCGCAAATGTTTGCCTGCAGATCTGACCATGCAAGCACAACATCGGGCTGCAGCGCCAAAATCCGTTCGATGTTGGCATCCAAGAGGGTGGACACCTTCGGCTTCTTCCGCGCCTCCGGCGGACGCACCGTAAATCCAGAAATGCCGACGACGAGATCCCCAGCACCCAGGGCGTAGAGCGTCTCTGCCGTCTCCTCCGTCAAGCACACGATGCGCTCTGGCAATCGCGGTCGCGGAACATGTCTGCCAATCATCGGGATTTCTTCGAGCGAGTCTACGAACTGGTTTGCTAAATGGGCGCCTAGGCTGCCCGCTTCAACGCCTCACCCCGACGCTCATGCAAGAGCTCTCGCAGTCGGAAGGGGTTCAATGCAAGACGACTGCGGGGGGTTCCTAGAAATTGGAGACAGCTTTAGGAAAGGTCCGCCGCTACCCGGTGGGCGCAGGCAAACCCAGAGAAAGCGACAGCGTTGAGTCCCTGGCCGGGGAATGTGCTATCCCCCACGCAGTAGAGGTTGGGGATGGCCGTGCGGTTGAAGGGCATGCCCAAGAGTCCCCAGGGAGTGCCGCGAGGGATGGGGCCGTAGGTACCATTAACGCGGCCTAAGAAGCGGCGGTGGGTGCGGGGCGTGCCCACTTCCTGAAGTTCAATGTGGGATCCCAGACCAGGCCAGAGGGCCTCCAGGCGGCGGATGAGACGCTCGGCTGCCGCTTGTTTTTGCTGCCGGTACTGCTCTGGGCTCAAGCCCTGCCAAGTCTGCATCCAACTGGGGGTAAAGGCGTGGACGATGTGGCGGCCCGGCGGCGCCAGCTCCGGATCCAAAAGCGTGGGGATGGAGACGAAGATCGTGCCCTGCTCCGCCTCCAGGTCTTGCCAATCTTCTAGAAGAATGTGGTGGCAGTAGCGCTCGCCGGCCAGAGGCTCGGCCCGCACCCCCAAGTGCAGGCTTAAGAAACTGGGGGACTGTTGGTAGCGGCTTTGCCAGCGCCGCTCCGCCGCCGGCAGGGATCCCGGCCAGAGGCGCTCAAAAGTATCCCAGCGGGTGGCATTGGAGATGACCTTGCGGGCCCAGAGCTTTTCCCCTGTGGAGAGCTCGACCCCCACTGCTCGTCCGCGCTCTTCCAGAATCCGCCGCACCGGCGCCCCGTAGCGGATTTGCCCGCCGCAGGCCTCTAGCCCCTGGGCCAGCTTCTGGGCAATCTGCCCCACCCCTCCCTTGGGGTAGTTGACGCCGCCGTAGTGGCGGTCGCAAAACACCATGCCGGCGTTGATCATGGGCGTGCACTCTGCCGGCACCACCGACCAGCAGTAGCACTCCATGTCCACAAAGCGCAGCAGCGCCGGATCGCGTAGGTGGCGCCGCGCCACCTGGCCCACATTCACCGGCAAGTAGCGGGCCAAAGTCAGGCAGGCGCGGGGGTTGCTGACAAAAGAGCGCCAGAGATAGCCCCACTCCTCCAAAGAGAGGAGCTCCATGGCGTTAAGGCTGTTGAAGATAGGCCAGAAGCTGTCGTAAAAACGGCGGATGCCGCCCGCTTCCTGAGGGAAATAGCTAGCTAGCTCCTGCAAAAACTCCTCGTAGTTCCGGTGTACGCGCGGGCTGAGCCCCTGGGGCAGGTGGTAGGCAATCTGCACGGGGTCGGGGATGGATTCCAGAGTTTGGCCCACAGCAGCCAGGGCACGGGTGAGCAGGTTGGTGGTGCCCTGAGTGCCCAGGCCAAAGATCATGGAAGCCCCGACATCAAAGCGATAGATCCCGTTGCCGTTGGGATCTGGGCGCTCGAAGTAGCCAGCGCTGCCACCAGGGATGAGGTATTTTTCCAAAACCAACACCCGGTAGCCCTTGGCCGCCAACTGGGTGGCTGCCACCAGGCCGCCAATCCCAGCGCCGATGACAATGACATCCCAAACAGAAGGGGGGGAAGCGGGAGGTGCCGTAGCTTGAGGTCGAGAAAACAGCGTCTGGGTCAAGGGATCCCTCTAGCGCAATGCCAGTATCCTCAACCTACCAAAGCTTTAGGCAGCATCCGCCATCCCATCTCAGGGCAGCGACTTAGATTAGATCTTCCAGGCCGCGGCTGCCGACGTAGCGGCTGTAGGCGTAGACTAGCCCCAGGCTCAGGCCAGTAACCAGAAAGCTAAGGGCCGCTCCAAAGGGGTAGTCCAGGCTCGCGCCAAACTGCATCTGAATGACATTGCCAATCAGGAGCGTCTTGCTGCCCCCCAGCAAGTCGGGCACCACGAACATGCCCAGGGCCGGGATCCCAACCAAAATCAGCCCCGCTGCCAGCCCCGGCAGCGTTTGGGGAAAAAGCACCCACAGGAAAACCTGCCAGCCGTTGGCGTAGAGATCCCGTGCCGCCTCGGCCAGGCGCCAGTCGATGCGCTCCACGGCTGTGTAGAGGGGCAAGACCATGTAGGGCAAGAACGTGTAGATCATGCCCAGATACACCGCCAGCCAACTGGGGTAGAGAGCCGTCTGGGGCGGAATCCAGCCCAGCCAGGCCGCTAGCCGCGCCGGCCACCCCTCCGGGGCCAACACCACCATCCAGGCGTAGGTGCGGATCACCAAGTTGGTCCAGAAGGGCACCACCACCAGCGTCAGCAACAGATCCCGCTGTCGGGGCGGGTGGGCGGCGATAAAAAAGGCCAGGGGATAGGCCAGGAGCACACAGAAGAAGGTGGTAACTGCCGCCACCAGCAGGCTGCGGCCCAGGATCTGCCAGTAGATGGGCGTCCACCCTAGGGGACCGTAGCCAAGAGCGCGCAGGTAGTTGGCCAGCGTCAAGGGCAGGCCCACCTGGCCAAACTCGCCGCGGCTGAGAAAGCTACAGGCCAAGAGCAGCAGCCCCGGCAGCACCAAAAACGTGACCACCCACAGCACCCCCGGCCCGGCAAAGATCAGGCTGTGCAGCAGCTCCTGCCAGGGCGTGAGCAATTCCCCGGCGCGCACTTGGGCAGGCTTCTCCAAGCGCTTCAGCATGGGGAGTCCTCCCGCCGGGGATCCGGCCGCAGGCGCACCAAGTTTTTAGGAGGAAGATGGGCCACCAGGGCCTCCCCAATGGCAAAATCCTGGTCTTCGATGTCGGCGTTGAGGGTGAGGGCCTTGAGCTGCTGGCCGCTAGCTGTGCGCAGGAGGTACTGGTTTTCCGCCCCCGTGTAGATGAGGTTTTCCACCCGCACGGGCACTTGGTTGGGCAGCAGATCCCAGCCGCTCCGAGAAAGCCGAATCTTTTCCGGCCGAATGGCCAGCTGCACTGGCTCCAGGGTGGGTTGGATCCCGAGCACCTTGAGCTTGCCCAGGGGCGTCTCGACGCAGTCGGTGCCGCAGGCGATCCCTTCGATGAGGTTGCTGGCCCCCAAAAAGTCCGCCACAAAGGCCGTTGCCGGGCGCTCATACACCTCGTCAATGGGGCCCACTTGCTCAATGCGCCCAGCCCGCATCACCGCCACCCGGTCGCTGGTTACCAAGGCCTCCTCTTGGTCGTGGGTCACGAAAATGAACGTCATGCCCAGGCGGCGCTGCAACTCGCACAACTGCACCTGCAGCTGCTTGCGCAATTTGGCATCCAAAGCCGAGAGCGGCTCGTCTAATAGCAGCACCTCTGGCTCGTTGACCAGGGCGCGGGCTAGGGCCACCCGCTGCTGCTGCCCGCCGGAGAGCTCCTGGGGCTTGCGCTTAGCCAGATCCCCAATCTCTACCAACTCCAAAGCGGCGGCCACCCGCTTGCGCAGCGCTTCCCCTCGCACTCCCCGCATGCGCAGGCCAAAGGCGACGTTCTCTTCCACGGTCATAAAGGGAAAGAGGGCATAGCTCTGGAACACGGTGTTGACGTTGCGCTTGTGGGCAGGCAGATGGCCCACCGGGCGCCCCCGGATCACCACCTCGCCAGCGTCAGCCATCTCCAGGCCGGCGATGATGCGCAGCAGGGTGGTCTTGCCGCAGCCGGAAGGGCCCAAAAGGCCAAAAAACTCCCCCCGCCGAATCTGCAAGTCGATGCCATCGAGGGCCACAACATCGCCAAAGCGCTTGCGGATTCCTCTAAGCTCGACACTCCATGGACAAGCCTGGGAGAAGTCAGCAACGACACCGGCCATTGCGGTTAACAGCCCTGCTCGATTCTTAACCCAGTATGCAAGTTGGCGGCGCCAGGGGGATGGGGAGGCCGGCACCCTACCGCCATTCTGCCTCTGGTGTTTCTTCCCCTGAGGGCTCCTGGGCTGCCCAGACCCAATCCGTGAGATTTTGGTCGGGGATCCCTTGCCCCATTAGCCCGTGGCAGCGGGCGCAAAACAGGCAAGCAGCACAGCGCTCGCCATAGGGTAGGGGAGGGAAGTCCTGGGCCTCCAGTTGCCGCAGGCGGTTCAGGGTAGCTTTGAGGTGGGCCAGATCCCGCTGGTAGGCAGCAGCGCTGTAGCGCCACTGAAAAGGCCGCTGGGGGTGTTGCACATACCAAAGGGTCAGTTGCACCTGCTCCGGCTCAAAAGGGCCTTCCAGGGGCAGTTGGTGGGCCAACCCACACACGAGCAGCGGGTAGAGGCGCACCTGCCAGTCCTGGGCCAACTGTTCGTCGGGCGGGCGCTGCCGCTCCGTCTTCCAATCGACAATGTGCAGGGATCCCGGGGCAATCACCAGCCGATCTAAGCGGGCAGTGAGGTTAAACCCCTCAATCCGCTGCCAGAGGGGCAATTCCGTCAACACCCGCCCCTGCGGTTGGGCATGGGGACTGGCCAAGAACACCTGCCACCACTGGCGTACCGTTTCGTCTAGGGCCGACAGGCGCGGCTCCACCTGCTGCCCGCGGCTAGACCACTCCACCAGGCGGTGAAACTGCCGTCCCCGCTGCTGCTCCACTTCGTGCTCAAAGGCATCGGCGGCAGGCCAAATCAGTCGCTCCAGGTACACGTAGCAGAACAAGCGGGGGCAGTAGTCGAATAGCGACAGGGCCGAGGCCGAGAGGTTGACCTCGTCAAGACTCCACCTCAGCGGGGAAGGAGCAGCGAACATGGCTCAAGGAGAAGCATTATGGCCATTCTATTGGACTGCTAGGGGGTCGGCTGCCAGGAAAAGAGTGGCCTCTGGATCCCCAAGGGGGGCTAGACAAAGCGATAAAATTAAACTCAGGCTCACGCTAGAGGTCTTGGTTTTTTGCCGCTAGTGGCCGAGCGTCTGCAAACTGTCTTACTTAAGCGAGGAAAACGCCGTGGAGCTAGCTGAGATCGAGGAGTTAATGAGCAAAGCGGTGCAGGCCACCCAGCGTTCCTTTAGCACGGTGCGCACGGGGCGAGCCAACGCCAGCCTACTGGATCGGGTTCAGGTGGAGTACTACGGCGTTCCCACTCCCCTGAAGGCGCTAGCCAGCATTACCACTCCAGATGCCAGCACTCTCCTGATCCAGCCTTTTGATCCCTCGACTCTGGCAGCGATTGAGCGGGCCATCCTCGCCTCCGACCTGGGCCTGACGCCCAGCAACGACGGCAAGGTCATCCGCCTCACCCTCCCCCCCCTGACGGAAGAGCGGCGCAAAGAGCTAACCAAACAGGTGGCCAAGCTGGCAGAGGAGGGGCGGGTTTCCATTCGCAACATCCGCCGCGACGCCATTGACGCCGTGCGCAAGCAGGAGAAAAACGGCGAGATCTCCGAAGACGAGTCCAAGAGTCGGCAAGAAGAGATCCAAAAGTTGACCGACCGCTACATCAAAAAGATTGATGAGCTGCTGGCGGAAAAAGAAAAGGAGCTGACTACAATCTAAACGCCCCTCTCTGTGGGCCTATGCCAGCAAGGCGCTGCTGCCAGCATGGATCTCATCCTGTGTCACCAGTCGGCGGACTTCGACACCTTGGGAGCGGCGGTGGGCGCAGCACGGCTGTATCCAGGCGCCCGCATCGCCCTAGCTGGCGGATCCCTGCCGGGAGTACAGGAGTTCTTGGCCCTCTACCGGGACGAGTTTCCCCTCATCGAGCTGCGCTCGGTGGATCCCCGACAGGTTCAGCGCTGGATCTTGGTGGATTGTTACGATCCGGATCGCCTCGGTAAGGCTGCGGCCTGGCTGAGCGTTCCTGGGGCGAAGATTGAGATTTTCGACCACCACCTGCCTGCCACCTCGCTGGAGGAGGTATGGCCGCAGCAGCAGGTCAGCGCCCACATTGAAGCCGTGGGCTCCACCTGTACCCTCCTCGTGGAGCGGCTGCAGGCGGCCGGGATCCGCCTCAGTCCATTTGAGCGGCTGGCCCTGGCTTTGGGCATTCACATGGACACGGGATCCCTGACCTTCCCGGAGACCACCGCCCGCGATGCCGCCGCCCTCACCTGGCTGATGCGTCAGGGAGTCAACCTGGTGGTGCTGCGGCGCTTTTTGGGCGATGGCCTCACCCCCCCGATGCAGGAACTGCTCAGCCAGGGACTGGCCCAGATGCAGGTGGAGGCGGTGGGGGAGTACCGCTTGGGAACGTGGCTGCTGGAGCTGCCGGAGTTTGTGCCCGGCTTGGCCGGCCTGGTGATGCGGCTAATGGATCTGACAGGGGTGGACGTGCTGCTCTTGGTGGCACGACAGGGGGAGCGGCTTAGCCTCATCGGGCGGGCGCGGCAGGAGTTTGCCCAACTGGGCCGAGTGATGGCCCGCTACGGTGGCGGCGGCCACGACTGCGCGGCGGCAGCCACGCTGAAAGCCTCCCCGGGCCGGCCCTTGCCCGATCCAGCCCAGGTGCTGGCCGACCTCAGGCAGGCGGTTAAGGAGCGGATCCCGCCGCCGGTGACCGCTAGGGATCTGATGTCCTCGCCGGTGCGCACCATCCGACCGGAGGTGACCATCCAAGAGGCCCAGCGGGTGCTGCTGCGCTATGGCCACTCCGGCCTGGTGGTGGTGGATGCCCAGGGCTGCCTGGTGGGGGTGATCTCGCGGCGGGACATTGACATTGCCCTGCACCACGGCTTTGGCCATGCCCCCGTTAAGGGCTACATGACCACGGAGGTCAAGACCCTCTCCCCCGATACTCCGCTGGCGGAGATCCAGCGGCTGATGGTGCAGTGGGACATTGGCCGTCTGCCAGTGCTCCAGGATGGCCAGTTGGTGGGGATCGTTACCCGCACCGACGTGTTGCGGCACCTGCACGAGCTGCCGGCTCTCTCGCCCCGGTTGGCCGCTCCTGAGCTTTCCTGCCCCCTGGATCTCTCCTTTCCGGCCCTGTTGCCGCAGCATCGCCGCTTGCTGGAGGCGGCGGCCCGCCTTGCCGACGAAAAGGGTCTGCGGCTGTATCTGGTGGGGGGAGCGGTGCGGGATCTGCTGCTGCACCGGTGGGGACGGCAGCCCTCCTCTTGCCTGGAACGGCTGGATTTGGATTTGGTGGTGGATGGGCCTTACCCCTCGACCCCCCAAGGGACGGATCCGCCGGGCTGGGGGTTGATCCTGGGAAAAGCCCTCAAGCAGCACTTCCCGGAGGCACGCCTGGAGATCCACGGCAAGTTCCAAACCGCCGCCCTGATCTGGCCAGGGGGCTTTTGTGTGGATATTGCCAGCGCCCGCACCGAGTTTTACCCCTACCCGGCCTCGCCCCCTGAAGTGGCCATGGGATCCATCCATCAGGATCTCTACCGGCGGGATTTTTCCATCAATGCGCTGGCTTTGCGCCTCAACGGCCCGCAGCGGGGGCAGTTGCTGGACTTTTTCGGCGGGCAAGCGGATCTGCAAAAGGGGATCATCCGCGCCCTCCACCCCAACAGCTTCATCGAGGATCCCACCCGCATCTACCGGGCCGTCCGCTTTGCCGTGCACCTGGGCTTTGCCCTGGATCCGACCACCGAAGAATGGATTCGCACGGCTGTAGCCAGCGGCCTCCACGATGCCGTTGGCGGGGAGCGCCTCAAGCAGGAGCTGGCCTACATCCTCCGCTCCCGCGACTGGCCCTTGGCTTTTGAGCGGCTGGCGGCATGGGGAGCCCTGCGCTGCATTCACCCCGCTTTGACCTGGGATCCCTCCCTGTACCGGCGGCTGCAGCGGGTGGGCCGCTGGGCCTATCACTTCCGCCGCCGCTACCCCGAGCTGGGATCCCAGGAGATCTGGCAACTGCGCCTGGAAGCCTTGCTCTTGCCCCTGCCCCAGGCACCCCAGGTAGCCAGCCAGCTCCACCTCACCCAAGCGGGCATCGAACGCCTCAGCCATTTCTCCCACTACCAAGCCCTCTTGGCCCAACTGGAGACCGGATCCCTGTCTCCGGCTCAGGTAGTACGGCTGCTGCAGGGGCTGCGCATCCCGGCGGTGATCCTGTTGGCAGGGCTGGCCGCCAAGCCAGCGCGGCGGCTGCTCTGGCGCTACTTGCAGGAGTGGCATTGGGTGAAGCCACCCCTCAACGGGCACGATTTGCGTTGCCTGGGCTACAAGCCGGGCCCTCTTTTTCAGGAGATCTTGGAGCGCCTGCGCTGCCTCACCCTCAACGGCGAGCTTACCACTCGCGCTGAGGCAGAAGCCTGGCTGCGGAAACACTTCCCCTTGCTGCAATCTCAGCCAAAGTAGCCAAAAGAGTAGAGGGGTTGCCCATTTCTGGTAGGACGATCCCATTGCCAGATCGCTAGCCTGAGAGAAGGTTGTCTTGGAGGGATCCAATGCGGGTATTGAAACCTCGCTCTGCTGTCGAGGCAATCCCGTCGGTGGGCCCCATCCCCCCCCAGCGGCGGAGTTGCCGCGTGGCCAAGCCGGTTGCCTTTGCTCTGCTGGCCATCCTTGCCGCCGGGATGGGATCCCCTGCCCAGGCCCAAGACCTGGTTCGGCTGCTGATCCACGGCCTGCAATGGCTGCAGGTGAGCCAGTTAAACGACGCCCAAGAGGTGAGCTTGGGCCGCCAGATCGACCAGCAACTGAAAGCCCGCGGACAGATTCGCGTCAGTTCAAATTTCTATTGGGTGGAGCGGGTGAACCGCATCGGCCAGCGGGTGGCCGCCCACAGCGAACGCCCTAACTTGCCCTATACCTTTCAGGTGGTGGAGGATCCAGACATCAACGCCTTTGCCACGATGGGTGGTTTTGTTTACATCACCACTGGCGCCCTGGAAGCTGCCGACAACGACGACCAAATTGCTGCTGTCTTGGGCCACGAAATCGCCCATATCAGCGAACGTCACGGCCTCCAGCAACTGCAGCAGGCTGCCGCCGCCCGCTTCGGCGCCCAATTGCTGGGACTCGATGACAACACCTTGGCCGCCCTAGCCCTGGAGCTGGGAGTGCGCCGACCGCAAAGCCGCGAAAACGAGTTTGTTGCCGACGAAAAAGGTTTGTGGGCCGCCTATCGCGCTGGCTTCGATCCCAGGGGCATGTCGCAATTTTTGGCCAAGTTGCAATCCCGTCCATCCCTGCCGGACTTCTTGCGTACCCATCCCCCTGTCGCGGAGCGCATCGCCCGCCTCAACCAGCTTATCGCCGAGCACAGCATGGTCAGCCCTGCTGCCTATGGCTCCGGCGGCCCCACTTGGCCTTCGCAATCTCTCCCCCAAACCCAGCGCACCGAAGTTGAGATTCTGCCGGTGCTGCCGGTTTTGCCCTGAGTAGGCCGCTGGGATCTGTTTTCCCCGTAGGGTGGAGGTTCGCATCTGGGGGGAACGCTTCGCACCGCTGGCGCGAGCAGTAGGCGAGGGTAGCCTTGTAAGCTGAGAAAGGGTTTCCTACCTGCCCCGCTGCGCGGTTCACTTGCAGTGGGCCGTAGGACTGGGCAAGCCAGGAGGCATGGGAAGAACATCAAGCAACAGAACGTGCCACACAAAAGGATAGCTTGGTAGCCCCGCACTTGAGTGCAGGGCGGAAAAGCTCGCTAGCCACTTTAGTCGCTTACCCATGATGGGGGTCGTTGATATAGTTTCATAGCTCAAACAACCTCTTCCTGACTTCTCCTACCAAGACCTTTTTCCTTCTCTTTGGCCAAAAAATAAGATAAACAACCGCTAGCCCCACAGCATGGTTGTAGTGATTGTACCGTTGACTTTCCTCTCGCACTATCGCTTGCCCATGTTAGACTGCGGTTGTCATGCCGCTTGCCAACAATGATGGAGTACGGCTGTCAGCAGGTTCGAGTCAGGAACAGAGAGCTAGTCCCCCTATTAGAGTACTTGTGTCAACAGTCTAATAAAGTGTACAACTGTGCTTTGTACTATGCGAGACAAGTCTATTTCAAAACGAAGCGATGGGCAAGCTATGGTGAGCTTTGTGCTGAGATGGCGAGAACCCAAAACAAGCACTTCATCGCAATGTATGTTTCCGCCGCACAACAGACCTGTAAGTCTGTAGCTGAGGCACTCAGTAGCTTTAAGAAAAAGCTGAGGCTCTCCTGGCAAGAAGGAATGAGTTTAAGACCAAACCTGCCGCGGCCTTCAGGAACTGTCTAGAGGCGCTTTGACAACGCCGTTACGGGTTCTTTTGTGGACTGCGTAAGAATCCCCCGCCTTTAGGCGCTGGGAGTGTCAATGGATCCCATCTCTTCAACAGCAGCACCTATGGATCCCTGTCTGATCCCCGTCAAGCTTCCCCACGGCTCCTACGACATTCTCATCCAGTCCCCCGAAGGCTCCGGCGGCCACAGCCTTATCCAGTTGGGATCCCAACTGCAAGCCAGGGGACTTTCGGGCAAGGCGCTGGTGGTGAGCCACCCCGGCATTGCCAAGCATTTTGGCGAAAAGTTGATGCAAGGGTTGCAACAAGCGGGGTTTGCTGCCCGTCTTTTTCTGTTGCCCGCCGGCGAGCGCTACAAAACCCTGCGCTCGGTGGCCAAGATCTACGATGCTGCCTTGAGCTTTGGCCTGGAGCGCTCTTCCACCCTCGTGGCCCTGGGAGGGGGGGTCATTGGGGATATGGTGGGGTTTGCCGCCGCCACTTGGCTGCGCGGGATCCCGTTTGTCCAGGTGCCCACTTCGCTTTTGGCCATGGTGGATGCGGCCATCGGCGGCAAGACCGGCGTCAACCATCCTGGCGGGAAAAACCTCATCGGCGCCTTCTACCAGCCGCGCCTGGTGTGGATCGACCCAACGCTGTTGCAGACCCTGCCCCGGCGGGAATTTACCTCGGCCCTGGCGGAAGTCATCAAATACGGCGTCATCCAGGCTGCCGACCTATTTGAGTTTTTGCAAGACCGGCCCAGGCTGAGGCGCTACGCCGATTTTGCCCCTGCGGATCTGCACTATCTGCTGCGGCGCTGTGCCGAGTGCAAAGCCTGGGTGGTGCAACAGGACGAGCGGGAAGGGGGCCTGCGGGCCATCTTGAACTACGGCCATACCCTCGGCCATGCCCTGGAAACCGTTACCGGCTACCGCCGCTACCTGCACGGGGAGGCGGTGGCCATTGGCATGGTGGCTGCGGGGGAGATCGCCCGTCGCCTGGGGTGGTGGAGCGCGGCTGAGGCCGAGCGGCAGCGACGCCTTATCGAAAGGGCAGGGCTGCCCAGCCACTGGCCCGCCGGGATCCCTTGGGAGGCGGTGCTGCAGGCGCTGCAGGCGGACAAAAAAGTCAAGCAAGGGCGGATCCGCTTCGTTCTGCCCCGCCGGATTGGCCAAGCGGAGCTGACCGATCAAGTCGAGCTGGCGGATGTGCAGGCCGCTCTGGCGGCGATGACGGCAACCTCTTGAGCCCTAGAATTAGGAAAAGCTGAGGACAAGAAAGCATGGGACGGCAACAACGGGTAGCCATCCTAGGGGCCACAGGAGCCGTAGGAGTGGAGCTGCTGAAGCTGCTGGAAGAGCGCCGCTTTCCGGTGGCAGAGCTGAAGCTGTTGGCCTCGCCCCGCTCGGCGGGCACCTACTTGACCTTCAAGGGAGAACGGATCCCGGTGGAGCCGGTTGCAGAAGCGTCCTTTCGGGGTCTGGACCTGGTCTTGGCCTCTGCCGGTGCTAGTGTCTCCAAAACCTGGGCCAAGACCATCGTCGAGGCAGGGGCAGTGCTAATTGACAACTCCAGCGCCTTCCGCCTGGATCCCGATGTCCCGCTGGTGGTGCCGGAGGTCAACCCCCAGGAAGCCTTCCGTCACCAAGGGATCATTGCCAATCCCAACTGCACCACCATCCTAATGTGCGTGGCCATCTACCCCCTGCATCGCCACATCCCCCTGCGCCGCGTGGTGGCCGCCACCTATCAATCGGCCAGTGGGGCTGGGGCCAGAGCCATGCAGGAACTTCAAGAACAAACCCGCGCCTACCTCCAGGGGCAGCCGTTGCAGCCCCAGGTGTTCCCTTACCCCATTGCCTTCAACCTCTTCCTCCACAACAGCCCCCTGCAAGAGAACGGCTACTGCCAGGAAGAGATGAAAATGGTCAACGAATCCCGCAAGATTATGGGATCCCCCAACCTGCGGCTGACAGCTACCTGTGTGCGGGTGCCGGTGCTACGTACCCACGCCGAGGCCCTCAACCTGGAGTTTGAACAGCCCTTCCCTGTGGAAAAAGCCCGGCAAATCCTGGCCCAGGCCCCTGGGGTGGTGCTCATTGAAGATTGGCAGCAGAACCGCTTTCCCATGCCCATCGACGTGGCCGGCAGGGATGAAGTGGCGGTGGGCCGCATCCGCCAGGACATCTCCGAGCCCAAGGCCCTGGAGCTGTGGCTGTGCGGGGATCAGCTCCGCAAAGGAGCAGCTCTCAACGCCCTTCAAATTGCCGAGCTACTTTTGTGAGGACTAGTTCACCACCACTCTCCAAGTAACAGGCCCAGTCTGAACGGGGGCAGCCTGCGTGCTGTTTAGGGTAACTGGGGAGTTGGGGTAGTTGTAGTCGCCAGTTGCCGTCAGAGTTCCCGTTTGGACAGGGATAGTCACTGTGCAAGTTTGCCCTACATCCACTGATCCTCCAGTGAATCGAATAGTGTTACCACCTACAGTAGCTGTGAGGGTAGCCCCGGCACCGCAGGAAGCAGGCAAGGCAGGAGGTGCACCAGGCCCTATTGTCAAAGGCGGTGCCACTGGCAAGGTGTGGTTAAAGCTTAAGCCGGTTAGGGGTATAGCGGCGTTGTTGGTGATGGTGAAGGTTAGAGTTCCAGTAGCAACAACGCCAGAAGGGGATAGGGATAGGGTGCGGGGATTAGGAGCAAAGGCCATGGTAAAGGTGGGAGCCGGCACCGTTACCGTCAGGGTAATGGCGGCTGCGGTGGCATTGGGCGCCTGGTTGCTGCTGAGGACTACCGCTGGGCTGGTCAGGGATCCCGCTGTCGTGGCTGTAACCTGAAGATCCAGGCTGATGGTGCAGCTAGCGTTGGCTGCCAATGAGCCGTTGACCAGCAAGATGGAAGTTGCTCCTGGTGCAGCTGCCAGCGTCCCGCCACAGTCGTTGTTCAAGTTATTTATTAGGATTGGCAACGATTAGGCCGGCAGGGAGTGGATCGGAGAAAGAGAGGCCAGTCAGCGGCAGGGCGGTTGTGTTGGTTGGGTCGGGGAGGTGGGGTTAAATGCCTTGTAGTCGCTTTTCTTGTCATCTCTGCTTTCCTTTTAGTCATCGCCAATTGAACACACTAGAAGTGCGTTTTCCGTAGGGGTGAGCCTAGCGCTACTGGGGAGTCATTTTCAGAGGAGAAAGAGGGGGTGAATGGGAATTAGCCGGAAAAAGGGGAAAATTGAGAGGCATTGGGCCTTCAGGGAGAGTGATCTGTGCATCCAATTGCAACGGGATCCCTGGCTAGCTTTGTGGCCGGCTTGGCGACGGGGTTGGGGGCTTTGCCGGCGCTGTTTCTTCCCTCGCTCTCGGAGAGGGTGCAAGGGATCCTGCTGGGGTTTGGGGGTGGCGTGATGTTGGCAGCCACCTCGTTTTCGCTGCTGGTGCCGGGTACCGAAGCGGCCCTGGCGCTGGGGTATTCCCAATTCGAGGCGGCGGTGATTATGGGGGCGGGCCTGTTGTTGGGGGCGATCTTTCTGGAAAGTGCCCACCGCCTCTTTCCTCACGAGCACTTTTTCAAAGGGGTGGAAGGGGAGAACCGCGCCCATTTGAAGCGGATTTGGCTGTTCATCATTGCCATCGCCCTGCACAATTTCCCGGAAGGCTTGGCGGTGGGGGTGGGATTTGCCACCGGCCAAGTCGGCGATGGGTTGGCGCTGGCGCTGGGGATCGGCTTGCAGAACATGCCAGAAGGGCTGGTGGTGGCTTTGTCACTAGTGGGCCAGGGGTACTCGCGGCTGTTCGCTTTTGCCATTGCCCTGCTGACCGGGCTGGTAGAGCCCATCGGCGGCATCGTGGGAGCGACGGTGGTCACTTTGGCTCAGCCGCTGCTGCCCTGGGGCATGGCCTTTGCCGCTGGTGCGATGTTGTTTGTGATCTCGGATGAGATCATCCCCGAGTCGCACCGGCAGGGGTTGGAGCGGGAGGGCACCTTTGGCGTTCTCAGTGGGTTTGTGGTGATGCTGCTGCTGGATATTGCCCTGGGTTAAAAAGGGATCCCGTCCTGAGGTGAGGTTTTATGCTGAGCAACGAGCCTTTTCTGTGGCGGGGAAGAGGGGATCATGCCTGCCTGCTGCTGCACGGGTTGGGGGGTGGCGTCTACGAGTTGCAGTGGCTGGCGGAGCGGCTGTTGGCAGCCGGCCTGACGGTGCAGGGGTTTAACTATCCCGGCCACGACCGCCCGGCACCCCGCATGCCCCCTTCCCGCTGGACGGAGTGGTACGGGCGGGTTTTGGAACATTACCTGGCGCTGCAGCAGGAGTACCCGCGCCTTTCGCTGGTGGGGTTTTCCACCGGCTGCCTGTTGGCGCTGCACCTGGCCTTTGCCCACCCTGTCCACAAATTGGTCCTGCTGGCGCCGTTTTTTGCCATTCGCCACCGCTGGTACTATCTCTTTCGCCCGGAGCAGTACCTCAACAGCCTGGGCTGGCTCTTGGAAGAGGTTCCCCGCTTTCGCCTGCCGATTCGGGATGGCGATGTCCGCGCGTTGGCAGAAAGAGTGGCCTATTTGCGCAGCTTCAATCTAACGGCGGTGCGCAGCGCCCTTGAGCTCATCGAGCGGGTCAGGGGGGAAGTAGCCAGCATCCAAGTTCCCACCCTCATCCTGCAGCCGCGCCAAGATACAGTGGTGGATCCCGACCAGGCGGCGTGGCTCTACCGGGAGCTGGGATCCGCCGAGAAGACCCTGCATTGGCTGGAGCGCTCCGACCACGTTCTCACCTTGGACTGCGAGCGGGAGACGGTGTTTGCCCAGGTCTGCGCCTTTCTCACCCCGGATCCCGCTCCAGCCGCATCAGCGTAACCCGCTGCCAGGCGCCGCCCTCGTCGTAGTCGCGCACCAGGCGCAGCAGGTGGCGGCCCTCCGGCCCTTCCGGAAACCAGCTCAGGCTGAGGGAAAAGCGGCGATCCCGATGAAGGGTGGGGATGGGCAAGGGATCCGGCCCGCCCATCCACAGCCCCCCCGGCAAGGGATCCCAAGGGCTGGCCCACTCTGAGAGATCTACATGAGTTTCGCTGAGCAAGCTATCGGCAGCAGAAAAGCTCTGGGCGATCCCCCGCCATCGCCCTTGCAAGGCCTCTCCCAGTTGCGCTTGGGTCAGCGCAGGAAAGTCGGCCCCAAGATCCAGCACCTGGCCGCGCCGCTCCAAGATGACCGTCACCCGCACCAGGCGGCCCTGGGGATCCCACTGCTGCACCACCCGCGCCTTGCGCTCTCCCCAAAGAAAGCCCTGCTCGACGGCAAAATCGCCAAACGGTGCCAGCTGCAGCCGCCCGTTGGAAAAGGAGCCATCGGGGAAAAAGCGCAAGCCGGGCGAGAAATCTTGATAGACCCAGCTCTGGCGGCTTGTTGGGGTAGGGGATCCCTCTAGGGGGTAGTAGGCATTGGTTTGGCGGATTGCGTCCCGATCCAAAGCCTCAAAGGTGATGAGGCTGCGCTTTTGGCCCACCAGCTCCCAGCCGTGGGCGGTGGGTCGATACTCGGAAAAGAGCCCGTGCCATTCTCCCAGGTGCAGGGCCAGGCATTCTCTCTGGGTTGTCATGAAGCACTGTGAAGTAACATTAGGGAGACGCAACGCGGAAGACAGAGCCGATGGGGAGGAAGTTCCGAGGTGGCATTTTACTGGTTTTGGGGTTTATGCTCTCGCCCTTTTCCTGGTGGAACGATTTGTTCTTCAACCTACCCATTGCCTATGGATTTGGCTACCTCTGCAGCTTGTGGCAGCCCCAGTGGCTTTTGGGAGGAACCCTTGCCGGGTACTGGCTTTCCAACTTGATTGGCCTTCTCCTGATGCAGTTTGGCGCTACTGATGTGGTTGAGCAAGGGGATAAACCCCGCAACCTAAAGCGCGATCTCGTTATTAGTTTGGCTTCTTCTACTGCCTACACTTTGGCGATCCTCGGGCTGGTGCAGCTTCACCTTGTCGATATCGGCGCCCTCTTCCCCACTTCTTAAGCTCATGCCCCTCCCTCTTTTCTGGACAACGCTGGCGGAAGGGATCCTCGCCTTTATTGCCACCCACATCGACGACTTTTTTGTGCTGGTTGTGTTGTTTGCCCAGGTGCAGATCCAACCTACTTGGAAGGGCTGGCAGGTTTAGCTGGGGGGCTACTTGGGCTTGGCAGGATTGATCTTGATCAGCCTTTTGGGGTACTTGGGGGGCCTGGTGCTGCCGCCATCTGCCATTGGCCTGCTGGGACTGATCCCGCTGGCGGTGGGCGGCTGGAAATTGTGGCGATCTGAAGCGGAAGAAGCCCTGTCGAAAGAGCTGGAAAAACTGCAAGATCGACCACCCGCAAAGACTGGGCTGCTCTTTTTGCCCTCGCCAGCTCTGCTGTCCATGCTCCTCACCTTTGCCAATGGCGGGGATAACATCAGCTTGTACGTTCCTTTGTTTGCCGGCAGCACCCCTCTCCAGTTGGCTCTCTTTTCTATAATTTTCTTTTTGATGAAAGGGCTGTGGTTTGCCATGGCTCAAAGGCTGACGGTGCAACCGGAAGTGGCCAAGATCTTGGCTGAACAGGGAGAGCGCTGGGTACCCTGGATTTTGATGAGATTAGGGGTGTGGATCCTGTTCAAAAACGAAACTTGGCGATGGCTGCTCGGGATCCCGTAGCGGGCGGAGTCCCTTCGAGTTTCAGTCGTTGTGCCGCTCTGAAGCCGGATCCTAGTTCAGATCTTCGTGGCGGTGTTCCCGTTCCCGCCAATCAAATAGCGGCGTTCTTCCGCGCTTGTGGGGGACTGATTGAGTTGTGCAATTAGTTGTGCAATTAAGCGACGTAAAGTAGCCGTGCCCTAACCATAAACTGACGCAAAATAATCAACGAGAATCCATCAAGGACTGGTAAGGACAGTTCAAGATCAGAACCATCCAATCATCAAAAAATGGGGTAGGCCAAATTAACTTATCAAAGGATCGTCAAAAGATCCCAGAATGCGCACTTCTGGCTCTAGGAATATCGACCATCGTTGATAAACCTTTTCTTGGGCCAAGCAAATCAGACGGTAGATGTCGTTGGCGCTGGCCTGACCACAATTGAGGATGAAGTTGGCATGGCGCTCGGAGATCTGGGCCCCGCCAATCCGGTAGCCCTTCAGACCGACCTGCTCAATTAGCCAGCCGGCAGGATAGGTTTCGGGGTTGCGAAAGACGCTGCCACAACTGGGCAGATGATAGGGCTGAGAGCTCAGGCGCTGGTTGAGGTGGCGCTGGGTTTGTCGCTGCACCTGAGCCGGATCCCGGCCTGGGAGTAACTGCAGCGTTGCCCCCGTCACCGTCCAAGGAGAGTCCTGTAGCCGCGAGCGGCGGTAGCCAAATTGCAGATCGACCGGTTCTAAGCGGCAGGGCTCCTGCTCTTCATCCAAAATCTGCACTTCCACCAACACGTCCGACATGGCGCGCCCGTGGGCGCCGGCATTCATCACCACCGCTCCCCCCAGCGTGCCCGGGATCCCGATGGCCCACTCCAAGCCACTCCAGCCCCGCTTGGCGGCTGCCCGCGCCAGGTTAACCAAAGGTTCTCCGGCAGCGGCCCAGATCCTCCCCCCCTCCAACAGTTGCATCCCGCGCAAACGCCGGGTGTGGATCACCAGCCCCGGCAGGCCGGCATCGCTGATGAGCAGGTTGCTGCCCGCCCCCAACAGTGTAACCGGGATCCCTTGCGCCCGCGCCCAGGCCAAACATTGCTGCAGCTCCAGATTGTTGTGCGGCTCGCAATACCACTCCGCCTTGCCGCCCACCCGAAAGCTGGTCAGAGGGGCCAAGGGGATCCCCGCTTGAATCCGTCCAGAGAGTCGGGCAACGCTTGAGGCATTGGGCACGCAGGGAGCTGTAGTCATGATGCCAATACCTCAGAAGCCCCCATCTCCCTGATCCCATCCTCCGCTTGCCCCGGCAATTTCCCTTCAAAGTTTGCCAGAGGCTGCTCCCCCAGCCGAGCCGCATAGGCCCGCATCGTAGCGGCTATCTGTTGATTGAGATCGCCTGCGCCCAAAAAAATTGCCAGATCTCCAGGTTGCAAGATAGACGGCAACACCTGCGGCAATTGCGGCAAAGAAGACACATAACGTACATGGGGATGGTGCTCCGCCACCGACACGGCCAGCCGCAAGCTGTCGGAGCCCTCAGGCGCTGCTTCTCCCGCCCCATAAGTGGGCACGATCACCACCACCTGCGCATCCGCAAAGCAGCAAGCAAAGTCCTGGAACAACTTGGCCAAGCGGCTGTGGCGATGGGGCTGGAACACCGCCACCACCCGCCGCTGCTGCAGCCGTGCCGCCCGCAGCGTAGCCCGAATCTCGCTGGGATGATGGGCATAGTCGTCGATAAAGGTGACCCCACCCACCTCGCCCCTGTGCTCAAAGCGGCGCCGCACTCCCGGAAACTGGGCCAGAGCAGAGGCAATCACGGGGAACTCCAAGCCCAGCTGCCGCCCCACGGCAACCGCGGCCAGAGCATTGCTGAGGTTGTGGGATCCCAGCACCTGCAGGCGGAGCTGGCCGAGGAGGGATCCCCTTTCCCAGATCTCGGCAGAGGTGCAATCGGCAGTGTAGAGGATCTGACGGGCCTGGTACTGGGCTTGGGGATGGCCGGCCAGGCTGTAGCCGATGTCCACCTTGAGGTGGGTGGCCACGTTGGGGCAGTCCAGACAGGCCACCAGGGTTTGGCTCTGCTGCCCATACTGCTGAAAGGCCCGGATCACCTGCTCCAGATTGGCGTAGTGATCCGGGTGGTCTAGCTCAATGTTGGTGATCACGCCAATTTGGGGATAGAGCCGCACCAGGGATCCATCCGACTCGTCCACCTCGGCTACCAGGTATTCCCCCTGGCCTAGACGGGCATTGCCATCCCAGGCGTCCATCTCCCCGCCGATGATCAAGGTGGGATCCCAGCCCGCCGCCAGTAACATGTAGCCAATCATGCTGCTAGTAGTGGTCTTGCCGTGGGTGCCCGCCACCCCAATGCTGGGACGATGGTTAAACAGGGCAGCCAGCAAATCGGCTCGATGCCAAACCTTTAGTCCCTTGTCCAGCGCCGCCGCTAATTCCGGGTTGGTGGGGCGAATGGCGCTGGAGTAGACCACCTGGGGATCCCCGGCCAAACCCTCCAGAGTGTGCCCCTGAATAAAGCGCACCCCCAAGGCTTCCAGGCGACGGGTGCGGCCATTGGCGGCAATATCCGACCCTGAAACCCGAAACCCCTGCTTGGCCAAAATGTAAGCCAGAGCCGACATCCCCACCCCGCCGATCCCGACAAAATGATAAGCCGGAAGTAGCGGGTTCAACGGATCCAAATTTTTCGCAGGCGGAGATGGAGAACGAGCTGGCGCCGGCGCAACGGCATCTTTCCCCCCAACTGTTTCCACCATCGCAACTCCACCTCACTCCTCGCACCACACCTAGAAATCGGCACCTGCAGAAAGGCCCCGGACACGGCAGATCATATCAGGAATCCCTTGGGTTAGGTAGCCGACGAAGGTCGACAACCGAAGACAAGCCGGAGAAAAACGAATACCCGAAAAATAAACACATGAGAAAAACCTGGACATCCTTGCCCCATAAACTTTACATTTATTAAAGAATTGCAACTGTAACGACCGACCTCAACCGCAAAACTCAACGAGTAGGGAACGATGAATCAGCGGCTACTCTGGTCTATTGCGGGAGCTGGATTGCTGGCCGGAACTGGGCTGGCCTGGCTGGGCCTGAGCCAGCAGGCGGCCACCCAATCCGTATCAGAGAATGCAACGGAGGAGACGCGGCTACCTCCCCGCGTTGGCGCCCTGGGTCGCCTGGAGCCGGAAGGAGAGGTGGTGCGGGTGGCCGGCCCTCCGGGAGAGCGACTGGGAGAGCTGCTAGTGGCCGAAGGGGAGCGGGTGAGGGCGGGGCAAGTGTTGGCCCGTCTGGAAAGCTATCGAGAGCGCCTGGCCGAGCGGGAGTATGCTGCTGCCCAACTCCAAGAGGCCCGCGCCCGGCTGGAGGCCGAGACCCGCTTTGGCCAAGCTCAAGTGGAAGAGGCGCGCACCCGCCTCAGCCGCCTAGACGAACCGCAACAGATGCAGATCCGATCCCAGGAAGCGGTGGTGGAGCGCCTTCGGGCGGAGCTGGCCGATGCCGAGGCCAACCTGGCTCGCTTCCAGGCCCTGTGGCAGGAGGGGGCTATCTCCCAGCAGGAGCTAGACCAGAAAGCTCTGCTGGTGCGGCAACGGCAGGAGGACTTGCGGGCTGCCGAGGCCACTCTGGATCAACTGCGCCTGGCCCGCGAGCGGGATCTGCGCAATGCCCAGGCCCAAGTGCAAGCTGCTGAAGCGGCGTTGAGACGGGCCCAAGCGCAAGTGCAACTGGGATCCCTGGCCCGCAACCTGGAGCTGGCGGAAGCCCGCTTGGAGCGCACCCTCATCCGTGCCCCCCGGGCCGGCCAGGTGCTCAAGATCCGCACGCGGCCTGGGGAAGTTATCGCTGCCGACACAGGGATCCTCGAGCTGGGCAACACCGACCAGATGATGGTGGTGGCGGAGGTCTACGAAACCGACATCCTGCGGGTGCGGCCCGGACAACGGGCCACCATCAGCAACCGCGCGCTGCCAGAAACGCTGCAGGGCCGGGTGGAGCGGGTGGGCCTGCAGATCGGCAAAAAAGACGTGCTCAACACCGACCCCGCCGCCGATGTGGATGCCCGCGTGGTGGAGGTGTACATCCGCCTGGATCCGGAAAGCAGCGCCCGCGTGGCCGGCCTGACCAACCTGCAGGTGGATGTGGCCATCGAGGTCGAGGGGTAGGAGGGGGGAATGTCCGGCCTGTTCAGCGTAGCGTTTATCGGGCGGCGCATCCCCTTGGCCTGGCTGCAGTTGACGCGGGAGAAGATCCGCCTGCTGGTGGCCCTGGCGGGCATTGCCTTTGCCTGCATTCTCATGTTCATGCAGTTGGGCTTCCAGGACAGCCTCTTGGAAAGCGCCATCCGCTTCCACGTCGCCCTCAAAGGGGAGATCTTCCTGGTCAGCCCCCAGTCCAACGCCCTCATTGCCATGAACACCTTTTCCCAGCGGCGGCTCTACCAGGCGTTGGGCTTTGAGGGGGTACGGGCCATCTCGCCCGTCTATGTGGGCTTTGCCCTCTGGAAAAACCCCCAGACCCGCCGCACCCGCAGCATCTTTGTGGTGGGGGTGGATCCCTCTGCCGACCTGCTGGAGTTGCCGGAGCTGACCCCCGACAAGTTGGAGGAGATCAAGAAAGCAGACGTGGTGCTCTTCGACCGCCGCTCCCGCAGCGAGTTTGGCCCCATCCCGGAGTGGTTTGAGGCCGGTCGAGAAGTTTTTACTGAAGTAGGCAACCGCCGTGTCCAGGTGGGGGGCCTGTTCAAGATGGGGGCCACCTTTGGCGCCGATGGCACCATCCTCACCAGCGACCTCAACTTCCTGCGCATCTTTCCCCAGCGGGAGCGCGGCCTGGTGGATATCGGCGTAGTGCAGCTGCAGCCGGGAGTGGATCCCCAGCCGTTGGTGCAGCAGATGCGGGCCTTGCTGCCGGAAGATGTGCGGGTGCTGTCGCGGGCAGAGTTTATCGATATGGAGCAAAGCTACTGGGAGGAGGGCACGGCCATCGGCTTTATTTTCGGCCTGGGGGTGGCCATGGGCTTCATCGTCGGCATTGTGATTGTCTATCAGATCCTCTACACCGATGTATCCGATCACCTGGCGGAATATGCCACCCTCAAGGCCATGGGCTACACGGATACTTACCTGTTGGGGGTGGTGTTTCAAGAAGCTATTTTGCTGGCCGGCTTGGGGTATATTCCAGCTTTTGCCCTGGCAGTTTTGCTCTACGATTTGACGGCCAATGCTACGTTGCTGCCGATCGCCATGACCTTCAACCGGGCGGTGTTGGTGCTGCTGCTGGCAGTGAGCATGTGCTTTATCTCGGGGGCCATTGCCGTGCGGCGGCTGCGGGCAGCCGATCCCGCCGACATTTTCTAAGTTTTGGCAAGAATGGAGGAGGCAGATGGATTGTTGAATAGCTTGATCAACTGCCCAAAGACTTCTGGGATCCCTTCAATAGGCTTCTGGATGGTTCAATCGCGGCGGTTCCGATGATGGCCCAAGCGGTTACTGAATTGAATTGTCAACCCAAGTTGTTTGAGATTTTGAGCTCCCTATGCTGCCTTCCCTTCTCGATCAAGCTGCCCTCGCTTCCACCCAACATGCCGTTGAGCCGGTGGTCAAAGCCGAAGGGGTGAACCACTACTTTGGCGAGGGATCCCTGCGCAAGCAAGTGCTTTTTGACATCAACTTCGTTTTGCAGCCGGGGGAGATCGTGTTGTTGACCGGCCCCTCTGGCTCCGGCAAGACCACGCTGCTCACGCTCCTGGGAGCTTTGCGCTCGGTGCAAGAGGGCAGCCTGCGGGTGTTGGGGCAGGAGCTGCGGGGCGCTAAGCCCAACACCCTCATCCAGATCCGCCGCCAGGTGGGGTACATCTTCCAGGCCCACAACCTGCTGCGCTCCCTGACGGCGGCCCAAAATGTGCGCATGGCCCTGGAGCTGCACAACGGCCTTTCTCCTCAACAGGTGCAGCAGCAGGCAGAAGCGATGCTGGCGGCGGTGGGTTTGGGGGATCGCGTCCACTACTACCCGGAGCAGCTTTCGGGAGGGCAGAAGCAGCGGGTAGCCATCGCGCGGGCCCTGGTCAGCCACCCCAAGTTGGTGCTGGCCGACGAGCCGACCGCAGCCCTGGACAGCAAGTCGGGCCGCGAGGTGGTGACCCTGATGGAGAAGTTGGCGCGAGAGCAGGGCTGCACCATCCTCATGGTGACCCACGACAACCGCATCCTCGACATTGCCGACCGGGTGTTGCACATGGAGGATGGCCGCCTGGAGAGCCAGGTTGTTGCCTAGTTTGCCGGGGCGTGGCGGCGGTACCACTCGATGGTGCGCTGCAGCCCCTCCCGCAGGCTCACCTTGGCCACAAAACCTATCCTCTCGCGGGCTTTGGAGACGTCCAAGCAGCGGCGCGGCTGGCCGTTGGGCCTGTCGGTTTGCCAGCGGATCTCGCCCCGAAACTCCATCAGCTCGCAGATGAGGGCGATGAGATCCCGAATGGAGATCTCCTCGCCGGTGCCCAAATTGAGGGGCTCAGGGCTGTTGTAGAGCTGGGTGGCCAGGAGAATTCCCCGAGCCGCATCTTCGGCGTAGAAAAACTCGCGGGTGGGGCTGCCATCTCCCCACACCTCGACGTAGTTCTGGCCCCGCTGCTGGGCTTCATGCACCTTGCGGATCAAGGCCGGGATCACGTGGGAGCTTTCCGGATCGAAGTTGTCCATGGGGCCGTAGAGGTTTACCGGCAGGAGGTAGATGCCGTTGAAGCCGTACTGCTGCCGGTAGGCCTGCAGTTGCACCAGCAGGGCTTTCTTGGCGATGCCGTAGGGGGCGTTGGTCTCCTCCGGGTAGCCGTTCCAGAGATCTTCTTCCTTGAAGGGGACGGGGGTGAACTTGGGATAGGCGCAGATGGTGCCCACGCAGACAAACTTCTCCACCCCCGCCAGGTAGGCGGCGTGGATGAGCTGGGATCCCATGATCAGGTTGTCGTAGAAGAGCTCCGCCGGCTTGGCCTGGTTGAGGCCGATGCCGCCCACATGGGCCGCCAAATGGATGACGACATCTTGTCCCTGCACCACCTCTTGGCAGACCTCCCAGCGGCGCAGGTCGTGGGTGCGGGAGCGTGGGATCCGCACCTGCTCCGGCTTGACCCCCAGGAGTTGCAACTGCTGCAGGACGTGTTTGCCCAAAAAGCCGCTCCCTCCGGTAAGCAAGATGCGCTTTTGGCTGAGATCGATGGCACTGGACAAGCTGTTGGGCGTCATGGCTGGCGCGGAAAATCCCCGGCTTTCATTATGGGGTAAGGCGGCAGCTCCTAACTGCCCAAGCCTGAAGACAGCTCTGCCTGTAGCCGCTCCTGGGCCACCTGCAGGGCTTGGGCCAGTTTCTCTGGCTGTTTGCCGCCGGCCTGGGCCAGGTTGGGCCGCCCACCGCCACCGCCGCCTGTCAGCTTGGCGATCTCGCCGATAAAGGAGCCCGCTTTGAGACCAAGTTTCTGCACCGCCGGGCTAAAAGCCGCAACCAGGCTGACCTTGCCAGCTTCCGGCACCGATCCCAGCACCACTGCCCCTTCTCCCAGTTTGTGGAGCAGATGTTCGGCAGCAGTTTTCAGCGCCTCGGGGGGAGTGGATCCCAGTTCCGCCGCCAAGATCTGCAGATTGCCAACAGCTACAGCCTGGGGCAGGAGCCGCTCTGCCTGCAGCAAGGCCAATTGGCTGCGCGCCTCCTCGAGCGCCCTCTGGGCGGCCTTCAGCTCCGCCTGCAAAGCCGCCACCCGCTCCGGGATCTCCTGGGGCTTGGCCTTGAATTGGGCGCTCAGCTCCCGCACGACGCTATCCCGCTCGTTTAGGTATTCCAGCACCGCCGGCCCAGCTACCGCCTCGATGCGGCGGATCCCGGCCGCTACGCCACTCTCGGAGATGATCTTGAACAGGCCGATCTCGGCAGTGTTGCTGACGTGGGTGCCGCCACAGAGCTCCATTGACACCCCCGGAAAGTCAACCACCCGTACCTCGGCGCCGTATTTTTCCCCGAACATGGCTATTGCCCCCCTGACCTTGGCCTCTGCCAGGGGCATGATGGAGACTTGCGCAGGATGGGCCTCGGCAATCCAGGTGTTGACCAGATCCTCAACCTGCTGCAGCTCTTCGGGGGTGAGGGGACGCGAGAGGGTAAAGTCGAAACGCAGCCGGTCAAAAGCCACTAGAGATCCCGCCTGGCTAATAGAGGGATCGACAACCTTTTTCAGGGCTGCCTGCAGCAGGTGGGTGGCTGTGTGGTGGGCCTGGGCGCGCCGCCGGCAGGCCAGGTCAATCTGGGCCTGCACCGGATCCCCCACCCGCAGGATCCCCCGTTCTACCCGGCCAAAGTGGACAAACAGATCCCCCCGCTTCTGCACATCCTCCACCCGCACCAACACTCCGTCGCCGGCCAGGTAGCCGCGATCCCCGATTTGGCCCCCGGACTCCGCATAAAAAGGCGTGCGATCCAAAACCACCTGCACCGACTGCCCGGCCTCTACCTGGGGCACCGACTTCCCTTCCACCAGCAGGGCCTCCACCACGCCGCGGGCAGAAGACTGGCTGTAGCCCAAAAACTCCGTCTCGATTAAAAACTCGGCCAGCTCGTCCAGGGATCCCTGGGCCGTGACGTCGAGGGTTTGGTGGGCGGCGCGGGCCCGCTGCCGCTGTTTTTCCATCTCTTGCTCGAAGCCCTGCAGATCCACACTGAAGCCGCGCTCCTGGGCAATTTCCTGGGTCAGCTCCAACGGGAAGCCGTAGGTGTCGAAGAGCTTGAAGGCGTCGGCACCCGAGATCTGCTTGGGCGCGCCACTGGCCGTGACGTTGGCAAACAGATCAAACAGCAGCCGTTCCCCCCGCTCCAGGGTCTTGAGAAACTGCTCCTCTTCCCGCTGCAGCTCGGCCTTGATCACCGCCTCCCGCTCCCGCACCTCCGGATAGGCGGCCTCCGCCAACTGGATGGCCGTCTCCACCACCGGCAGGGTAAAGGGCTCGCCGATCCCCAAGAGGCGCCCGTGGCGCACCATCCGCCGGATCAGCCGCCGCAGCACATAGCCCCGGTCCACGTTGGAGGGGATCACCCCATCGGCAATGAGATGCATCACCGCCCGCGCGTGATCCCCAATTACCTTGAGGGAGACTTTCTGCTCGGGGCTGGCCTGGAAGTAGTCCACCCGGGCAATCTCGGCCGCCTTCTGCACAATAGGGAAGATCAAATCGGTCTCATAGTTGTTGGGGACTCCCTGCAGCACCTGAGCCAGCCGCTCCAGTCCCAGGCCGGTGTCGATGTTTTGCCTGGCCAAGGGAGTGAGGCGGCCCTCGCTGTCCCGGTTCAGCTCCATGAACACCAGGTTGTAGATCTCCAAAAAGCGAGAGTCGTCCCCTAGGTCGATCTGCTCATCCCCCAGCTCCGGCTTGAAGTCGTAGTAGATCTCCGAGCAAGGGCCACAGGGGCCGGTGGGGCCGGCAGCCCAGAAGTTGTCCTCCTCCCCCATGCGCCGGATGCGGTGGGGTGGGATCCCGATCGCATCGCGCCAGAGGGCAAAGGCCTCCTCATCTTCTCGAAAGACGCTCACCACCAGGCGCTCCGGCGGCAGGCCAAACACCTCTGTCACCAGCTCCCAGGCCCAGGTGATGGCTTCTTTTTTGAAGTAGTCGCCAAAGCTGAAGTTGCCCAGCATCTCAAAAAACGTGTGGTGGCGGGCCGTCCGTCCCACGTTCTCGATGTCGTTGGTGCGCACGCATTTCTGGGCAGTCGTGACCCGTGGGTACTGTGGATCCTGATGGCCGAGGAAAATCGGCTTGAAGGGCAGCATGCCGGCGATGGTCAGCAGCACCGTCGGATCCTCCGGCACCAAGGAGGCGCTGGGCAATACCTGATGGCCCCGCTGGGCGTAGAAATCCAGAAAAGCCTGCCGGATGGCGGCACCGGAGAAGGATGGAGACATGGCCAAGGCAAAGGGTAACTGTATTGATCAATTCTAGGTTTTTTGGCTCTGGAGCAGTTGAACTCCCGCTCTCAGATGGGGCCAGTGTCGCTCCCCAAAGCGACACAATCTAAGCGATTTCTCTGATTGAGCCCAAGTGGGCAAACGCTAGGATCAGCCTGTTCGAGGCGGATGCGCAAGATTTTTCTCTCCTTGGTCTAGGCTAGATGTATCTCTGGCAACTTGCTTGCCCGCCCATCGGCCCCGTCTCGGTTACCTAGACGTCAGCCGGTAGCGCCTGAATGATATGCCCAACTGCTACTGCCTCAATCCGGACTGTCTGCGGCCGGAAAATCCCCCGGCTGCCTCCACCTGTGCCTTCTGCGGGCAGCCGCTGCTGCTGCGCAATCGCTATCGCGCCTTCAAGCGTCTGGGGCAGGGGGGATTTGGCGCCACCTTCTTGGCCCGCGATGAGGACATGCCCTCCAAGCCCTGGCGGGTGATCAAGCAGTTGCGCCCGGCTGAAAATTCGCCCCAACTGGCCAGGCTGGCGGAGGAACTGTTTAACCGCGAGGCCGAGGTGTTGGAGCGCCTGGGGGAGCACTCGCAAATCCCCAAGCTCTACGCCCACTTCCAAGAAGGCGGCAAATTCTACTTGGTGCAGGAGTTTATTGAGGGGATCACGCTTGCCCAGGAGATGCGGCGCAACGGGCCTTTTTCCGAAGAACAGGCTCGGCAGGTGATGCAGGAGGTGCTGCTCATCCTCAGCTATGTCCACAGCCACAACACCGTCCACCGCGACATCAAGCCGGCCAACCTGATTCGCCGCAAAGAAGATGGCCGCCTGGTGCTAATCGACTTTGGGGCGGTGAAGCAGCTTGGGCCAGGCCACACGTTGTCGGAGGAGGGAACGGCCATTCGCTCCCTGGGCTTTTCTCCGCCGGAGCAGATGGCCGGCCAGGCGGTAGGCCCCGCCAGCGATCTCTACGCGCTGGCCGCCACCTGCCTCAACTTGATGACCCTGGAGTCGCCGGCCAAGTTTTACGACCACAACACGGGCCAATGGGATTGGTCGGATCGCCTGCAGCTCAGCCCCGAGTTCGACGCCATTTTGCGCCGCATGCTGCACCCGGTTATCAGCCAGCGCTTTGCCACGGCTACCGAGGCGTTGCGGGCTCTGCAAGGGATCCCGGTGCAGGAGGGCCCGCCTTCCTCGCCGGTCATCTTGCCCCCTTCTCCCTTGACTGCCGGCTCCAGCCCGTTGCTGATCTCCGACCATTGGACCAGACGCCGTTCAACCTCTCCCCCCCCTGCCCGAACAGATGGGTTCTCGCCTACGCCGCTCCCTCGGCCCGGCGCGGGAGACATGCTGCCCCTGGGATCGGTTCCCACCGGCTGGGGGAGCACCACCGGTTTTACCCAACTGGGCCAAGCCAGCCGCATCACCGGCGGCGGGCAGATCAAGCCAGCCACCCCGCCGCGCATCCCGTCTTTGGCGGGGGCGGATCTGCGGGGCAAGTCTTTTGCCAACCAGAACTTAGCCGGTTACGACTTGCGCTGCGCCGACCTGCGGGGGGCCGATTTTTCGGGGGCCAACCTGCAGGGAGCCGATCTGCGCGGGATCCGCTTCAACACACCGCAACCCCGCTGGCTGCGCTTTTTGAGCCGGCTCCTCGGCTCGGCCAAAACCTTGGGCGAGATCCTAGCAGGCCTGGGAGGGCTCTTGGGAGCCGGGAGCCTGGCGTTTTTGCTCGTCCATCTCGCCACGCGCAATGTGGTTTATGCCTTGGGGGCGGCTGGGATGGCTTTGGTGGTAGCCGGGTCGGTGCTCTGGTCTGCAGGCGGCAGAACTTCCCTGCCACGCCAAGCCGAAGAAAAGGGCAAGCGCTTCACCAGCTTTTACAAAGCGGATCTGCGAGGGGCACAGATGGATAGGAAGCTGCGGGAGTTCGCCCGCCGCCAGGGTGCCATCTTGAGCTAGAGCAGATCCGTTCCCGCCTTAGGCTATGGGAGGAAGGCCTCTGCGGAGGGCCTGGCTCACCTGCTCCGCCAGAGGTCGGCAGGCCACGGCTTTCCCTTGCCGCCGATCCCCTGCCTGGTCGTAAAAGACGATGCCTTCGGCGCGGGAAAGGCCCAGGGCCAAAAACAGCAGCTCCAAAACCCCAAAGGAGGTGGCCTCTAAGTCCGGCGCTTGCTGCCGAAGTTCCGCCAGCGTGGCTTGGGCATCTTCCAGGTGGCCAAAGGCCGGGATCCACAGATGGCCGGGGGGCTCGGGTTCTGGGGGGGAGTCCGCCCCGGCGGAGCTTTCCACCACCCGCACCGTCAGCCAGCCACCATCGGGGTAGCGCAAGGTGGTGTACTGCAGGTGATCCAGGTGTTGGGCCACCTGGGTGAGCACCTCCGCCACCTGCTGCATCGCCGCTGTCGGGATCCCGTTCTGCGGGGCCTCCTCTACCAGCGTTGCTGCCTGGGCCGCCAGACTAGATACCATGATTGACAACCATCCTCATCTAAGTTCAGAATAGGTATTCGCAGCTCCTGGGGCTGTAGTTCAATTGGTTAGAGCACCGCCCTGTCACGGCGGAAGTTGCGGGTTCGAGCCCCGTCAGCCCCGTACCTGTTAGGAACACTGTAGCCTACATCGGCAAGCGGGTCAGCCCTGCTATTATAGGTACCTTGCTCCGTTAGGGTAGGGAGATGTGTGCCTTGCGGTATCTGCGCCCGGATTTGCTTCACCTCAAGCCCTATGATGCCGTGCCGCCCCAAGCTGCCGACAAGTTGGATGCAAACGAGTTTCCCTGGGATTGGCCGGTGGGCTTCAAGCAGAAACTCTCCCTCCTCTGGGAAAAAGGGATCCCGAGCAACCGCTACCCCGATGCTCATCACCAGGGCCTCAAGCAGGCCATCGCCGCCTATGCCGGGGCAGATCCGGCCCAGATTAGCCTGGGCAACGGTTCCGACGAGCTAATCCGCTCCCTGCTCATCGCCACCTGTGTGGGCGAGCGGGGCAGCGTTTTGGTTGCAGAGCCCACCTTTTCCATGTACGCCATCCTAGCCCAGAGCCTGGGGATCCCGGTGGTGCGGGTGCCCCGCCATCCCGAGACGTTTGCTCTGGATCTGGGGCGGTGTCAACAGGCCGTAGCGGAGCAGCGGGTGCGGGTGGTGTGCTTGGTAGATCCCAATTCGCCCACCGGCAATGGCCTGAGCACCGCTGAGTGGGAGTGGGTTGAAGGGTTGCCCGCCGAGATTTTGGTGATCCTCGATGAGGCCTATTTTGAGTTCAGCCAGCACACGGCCCTGCCCAAGCTGGCGGAGCACCCCAACTGGGTTATCTTGCGCACCTTCTCCAAAGCCTTTCGCCTGGCAGCTCACCGGGTGGGCTATGCCATCGGCCATCCGCAGCTTATCCAGGTGCTAGACTCCATCCGCCTGCCCTACAATCTCTCGGCCATCTCCCAGTGGGCCGTTCAGATCGCCCTGGAACATGCCGAGGAGTTTTTGGCCGACCTACCCCTCATCCGTCAGGAACGAGATGCCCTCTACCAAGCCCTGCAGGAACTGCCGGGGGTGCGGGTGTGGCCCAGCCAGGCCAATTTTCTCTACTTCCGGGTGGCAGGATGGGATCCCCAGGATCTGCAGCGGGCCTGGCAAGAGCTGGGAACTTGTGTGCGCTGTACCGGCGGCGGGCTGCGCCTAACGGTGGGCACCCCTGAAGAAAACCAACGCGCCCTGGAGCGGCTGCGGCAGATCTTGCGGTAGTTGGCTCTACTTCCAACTCCTTCTCAACCTGGGCCGAGCAATCGCTGAATCAGGCTATGAACTTGCTGGAGCTGCCTCTCGTTGAGCCGCTTCAGTTCCTCGCGGATTGCCACTTGCAGTCTCTGAGCTTCAGTTTGCTCCCGCTGCAGCAGCCAACTTTGAACAGGGCTGGGGTGCTCCACGAAGTCATGTGGCCAGGGATCCCATTCCTCCAGCTCGGGCTCTGCCTGGGGCAGTTGCTCACGCCAGCGCTCTTGAGCGCGGCTAAACTCCTCCGCCAAAAGATCGGTCGGTCGTCCCTCCGCCTGCAGAGAATCTCTGTACTTCTTGTGAACCAAAAGCCAGCGCTGCCGAATCTGAGAGCATTGCCATCTTGGGATTCTACCGATTCTGTTTTCAGCAAAGCGCTCATAAAACCTGAGCGCATCTCGGTAGCAGCCCAGTCGCTCGTAGGCTAGGCCCACCTCCAGCGGCTGCAGCCACCAAGCGTGCTCCCCGCGCACACTGCTTACCACTTCCTGCAGAAAATCCCGCAGTCCAGGGAGCTTCCACCTCAGCTCATCCCAGTTGGTTTCCATGTCTCGAGCCATGCTGGCCACCAACTCGTAGTCATGTCCGCGCTGCCACGTCTGTGGGTGGGCCTGAACCGCAGCCCAATCCAACTTATATTTTCCCCAGGGGGACAAGCAGAAAACAATATTCAGTTCAAGCTGGGTAAAGTCTTGAACCTCATCACAGAAAATGACTGGGTGAATTGATCTAAGAAAACCATTCTGTAACACATCCCTAGCCAAATCTTGATCGTCCCAGTAGCTTCCGTAGGTAGTTCGTTCTTGATAACCCAGCCAAACTTGCTCGTATATTCGATCAAAAACTTCTACATTTACAGTGCGGTCGGCTTGAGGCAATTCCCGATAGCAATCTGGATCCAAGTAGTCGCTTACTCCATAGCCCTTGATCAGAGTACGAATCGTATGCCAAGCTAATTCTACATCACTGCGGCCGCGGTACCAGCTCCGGAATCGATAAAAATTGACATATCGCTCCGGTTGATAGCGTTCTTGTCTCTCTGGTGGAAGGCAGCTTAACAGGTAGTCCTGGAAGGTGCTAAAGAAAGCTTGACATCGCTCAATTTCCCCTTCTGAGAAGTCACTGCCTCTCTCTCGGTAACGATGGTTGACCCGCAAAATTGTACTTACCTTGCTGCGGGCTTGCTGTACTAGACTCGGGCTATAGGTTAAAAAGAGAGGACGGTACTGAAAGCTTCCTTTGCTTGAATCCTTCAGGTAATGGCTGCAGTAATCAGCAAAACGGTAATACAACATCAGAGATTTGCCGCTCCCAGCTCGCCCGTTGATTAGTAGAGGCATAGAGGTGCTTTGGAGAATTTCTTCTTCCTCCATCGACAAAGCTAAGTTCCCCTCTGTAGTCTCCTGGATTTCCAGCCAGACGTTTTCATCTGCAACCATGGAGTCGGGGTAGGCGCGGCGGGCATATCGCTTCCAAATCTCTAAAGATTGTGGGTGTTGGAGAATATCCGGCTGATCGGCCCCCCTCCCAAATAGGCAAGTTCGGCGCCCCAGGTCAAACCGCTCTCTCTGCTCCGGAGCGTGGTCGTAAACTCCAATTAAAAATGGAGATACAGCCTGTTAAGGGCTCAAGGGGTACAATAGCAGCACTTAGCAAACCAACTTCGGAAGGAGGATGGATTGATCAGTAGTAAAGAAGTCTTC
>NZ_JBSSDI010000029.1:0-34269 GCF_054060575.1 Thermostichus sp. MS-CIW-15
GTTGGATAACAGTGGTCATGATGGCAAACTTCCCTGAGGAAGCGCGAAGATTGACAACCTAACCTTAAATCATCCGTTAAGTTCTGTCAACTACCCTTAGAAATCTGAGAAGGGATCCCGGCCTCAGCGGTTGGAGCGGCGGCTGCCGGTGGGGGAGAAGAGGGCTTCCAGAGCCTGGCTGAGGGTGGGCTCCATCACCACCCGGTCTTCGTAGGCAGCAATGACCCGGGTGAGCTGGGGCAGGCGGCCCTGTTCTGCCTCCAGGTAGAGGGGCTGGATGTAGAGAAGCGAGGTCTCGATGGGGATGACCAGCAGGGTGCCCAGGTTCACCCGCGACCCGTGTTCGTTCCAGAGGGCGATTTGCTCGGAAATGGCCGGATCCTGGTTGACCCGCGCCTCTACTTGCTCTGGGCCGTAGATGAGGCGCTGCTTGGAAAACTCGTACACCAGCAGCTTGCCGTAGTTTTCCCCATCGCAGCGGGCCGCCATCCAGGCCACCATGTTTTGTTTGTTGAGGGGGGTGAAGGGAGAAAGCAAGACAAACTCGGGCTGGTTTGGGGATCCCTTTTGGGGATCCTCTGGCAAGGTGAGGATGAGGTACTGGGGCTGCATGGGCAGGCGCCGCCGCTTGCGGAACTGGTTGGGGATCTGCCACTGGTCTTCCCGGTTGTAGAAAACACGGGGATCCGTCATGTGGTAAGTGGCAAATTGCTGCACCTGCACCCGGAAGAGATCTTGGGGGTAGCGGATGTGCTGCCGCAGCGGCTCCGGCATGGCCTCTAGCGGCTTGAACAGGGTGGGGTAGATGCGGGCGTAGGCTTGGATGAGGGGATCCCGAGGGTCGGCAATGTACCAGTCGATGCTGCCGTTGTAGGCGTCCAGCACCGCCTTGACAGAGTTGCGGATGTAGTTGAAGGGGAAGCCGGGCAGATGCTCCGAGTAGGGGTAGCGGCTGCTGGTGGTGTAGGCATCGAAAAACCAGTAGAGCCTGCCCCCTTGAATTACCAGGTAGGGATCCTGGTCGTAGAGCAAAAAGGGCATCACCTGGCGCACCCGTTCCCGGATTTGGCGGCGATAGAGGAAGCGGGTGCTGGGGGAGAGCTCGCGGCTGAGAAGGATGCGCAGATCCCGGAAGTGCCAGGCGTAGAGAAGCCGTTGCCAGAGGTGGGGGATGGGCACGCCGCCCGTGCCGCGGTAGCTGCTGTAGACATAGCGATCGGCAGCGGGATAGTCCAGCTCACGCGCCTCGGCCCCCACGAACACGTCGGTGGTGGTCAGCTCGCTGTAGTAGAGGGCCGGCTGCTCCACCCGCAGCACCTGCGCCACCTCTGGATAGCGGGGGGAAACCCGCGGTGGGATATCCGATAGGAAAAAGTCCGGCAGCCCCTCAGCAGTAACCACGTTGACTGGGCTGAGGGTGAGGCCATAGCCGTGGGTGTAGAAAAAGCGCCGGTTAACCCAAGTTTGGGCAGCCGGTGGTACCTGGGCAAAGTCCAGCTCGCGCGCTGCATGCATCACTTGGCGCAGCTCTCCCCCGATGCGGTAGCGATCCACATCCACATAGGGAAATTGGTAGTAAGGGCGGATCTCCTGCAGTTGGCGATAGGTGGCCAAGAGGGGTTCTGTATCCCAAAGACGCACGTTGCGCAGGGTGGATTGATTTTGCTGCAGGATCTCCCAGGTCAGGGATCCCTCTTCTGGGAAGGGCTTGACCTCCACCTCGGCCAGGCCAAAGCCGGCGCGAGTAAAACGGATGTTGTGCTCGATGTAGGGGCGCTCCAGCTCCAGCTCGTTGGGCGTGACCAAAAGGGTTTGCAGCAGTTGCGGGTAAAGCCGGGTGGTCAGCAGCCCAAACCCCAGGTAGGCCCCCCAGAGCAGGGCCGGCGCCAGCAGGGAACTGGCCCAGGCAGGGCACCAAGACTTGAACAAGGGAAGGTTGAATCGGATCCCCTGGCGGGCCAAAGCCCAGAAGCCAACTGCTGTCAGGAAAGCCACCCCGCTCATCAACGTGGTAGCTGGCAAAGTGGCGTGCACATCGGCAAAGCCGGCGCCAAAGACGACGCCGCGGGTGGAATAGAGCAGCTCGTAGCGCTCCAGCCAATGGCCCCAGGCACGAAGCAAAAACAGAGCTCCCCCCAAGATCAGCAGGTGCCGTTGGGCAAATAAAGACAGAGCCAGCGTCAGCCGCTGCTCCGATAGCCCCAGCTCCACTAGGTAAATAAGCGCCACCGTGATCAAAGTGAGCAGCACTAGGTTGAAGCACCACTGCTGCAGCGTCTCCCAGAAGGGCAGGCCGAAAAGAAAAAAGCCCAGGTCGCGACCGAAGATTGGATCGGACTCGCCGACAGGGACTTGGTGCAACCAGAGCAGCAGCGCGAACCAGTGCTGAGAAAGAGACCAGGCCAAGCCGCCGCTCAACCCCAGGGCAATGGCCCAGGCCCCGGCTGTGCTTGCCCCCCGCCAGCAGGCGCGGATGTTGGATCCCACCACCGCCAGGGCAAAGGCAAAGGCGCCCAGGCCCAGCCCCCAGCGAGCCAGCACCCGCGTCCAGAGCACCGGCAGGGCATTCAGCTCGGCAAACCAGGCCAGATCGACATAGAAAGAGGCCAAAGCTGTGATGGCCAGGATCCCCAGCCCCGCCCAAAGCAAGAGAACCAACCCTCGCTGTAGCCGCTGCATAGCCTCACAGCGTCCCGCTCGAGGTCGCCCTTGATCCTAGCCGCTGCACCGCCTGCAGCAAGCCCGCCGGGCCCCCATCCACCCGCATCACCGGGATCCCCACTTGGGCCTGCAACTCTTGCCAGGTGAGATCGTCCAAAAAGCGCTCCCCATCCTTGAGGGCGATCTGGGGCAAAAGCAGGCCGTCGTAACTTGCCAAGTTTTCAACCGATTTCAAAGCGCCCAGAATGTCTTGCCCCGTCAACAGTCCGGTTACCGTCAGGGTTTGTCCCCAGAATTGGCTGGCAATGGGCAGAAGATGCAACTGCAACCTGGGGATGCTGTTCATCCGCTCCACCACCGGCTGGAAGGCTCGCTCCACTGCGTTGCCCACCACCCAGAGAACTTTGAGAGGAGAAGGGATCCCAGTCGGCAGCCGCACCTGCTCAAACTCGCTCAAGAACAGGCGCAGGGATCCCACTCCATTCCCCAGTTGGGGGTAATCTTCATAGTGCTCTGCCGGCGGCAATTCTCGATTTGCCAGCAAGTACCACTCGTCGGCCAGCCAGGCAAAGGTGGACCCCAATTCTTGCCGAAACTGCGCCTGCAGCGCTTCTACCTGCGCAATCACCTCCGCCGCCTTGGCGGCATCCACCGGGATCAGCTCGTCATTGGGGGGGCGGAAGCGGGTCAGCCCCACCGGTACCACCGCCACCGAGAGGACGGTTGGGATCCCTTCGACAGGTTGGCGAAAAGCGGCCAGATCCAAGAGCGTGCGGGTGAGGTGCTCTCCATCGTTCCAGCCCGGGCAGACCACCACCTGGGCATGCACTTGCAGGCGGTGTTGGCGAAACCAGGCCAACTGCTCCAGGATCAGACCGGCGCGCGGGTTTTTGAGCAGGCGGCTGCGCAGCTCCGGCTCCGTGGCATGAACCGAGACATAGAGGGGGGAAAGGCGCAGGCGGGCGATGCGATCCCATTCGGCAGCGGTCAAGTTGGTAAGGGTGAGGTAGCTGCCGTAGAGAAAGCTGAGGCGGTAGTCGTCGTCTTTAAGGTGCAGCGTTGCCCGCATTTCAGGGGGCTGTTGGTCGATGAAGCAAAAGGGGCAGGCGTTGGTGCATTGGATGAGGCCATCGAACAAAGCCGTCTCAAACTCCAGCCCCAGATCTTCATCGATGTCTTTTTCCAGCTCGACGATGCGCCGGATCCCTTGGCTGTCCAGGATCTCCAGGCAGAGATATTCATCGGCACACAAGAAGCGATAGTCAATGAGATCGCGGGGCTTCTCGCCGTTGATGCTCACCAGGGCCTCCCCTGGCCGAATGCCCACCTTTGCCGCCAGGGATCCGGGCACCACAGCGCTAATGCGGGCGGGCTTGAGGCTAGCACGGGACATGGCGCGCCCAAAGCAGGACTGCGTTGCCAAGAAAACCCCAATCTACTCCAAGCAGCGGCGAATCGCTGCTTCCAGCTCCAACTGGCTGAGGTCGGTAACCACGAAGACCTCTTGCACGCTGCTGCCCTTGCGGGCCACCAACTTGTAGCCCCCTCGAATGGGCACGGAAACCCGCAACTGCAACTGCGGGATCCGCCCGCGACTGCAAGACAGAGCACCTGGCGTTACGGTTTTAATGCCAGGTTGTCGAGTCAGGCGCTCCAGAACAGGAATCAGCCCGGAAATGTGGGTGGAGTGGTTCCAAACCAGACGACCGGCAGGCTCAGACATGGCGGCAACGCAACAGCGAGGAGGGCTAGATCTCTATGCTAGGCTCTTGCCCCTGTAACTGAGAATAAACCTTGGCGAACTCTCCAAGTACAAGTATTTTCAGAAGGTTTTCTCTGTGCTAGTTTGACGGCAGCAAACGCAGGGAGCTCCTGACTCATGGTTGCCGAGCAAGTCATCCTCGAGATCCCCGAAGCCATCCTGAAAGGCCTGCAGAATGGAACCTACGAGGCGTAGGCGGCGTGGTGCGAGAAGTGGCCTCTAAGCGGGTGGTGGCCTGGCTGAGAGAAACTGGAGGCTTGACACTCGCAGATAGCATTAGCAATTGCATCCCGGCAGTGGACATAGTCAACGGGATTATTGCCAACATTCAGTTGAGGCAGATCAACCTAAGACTAATTCACACTAGAGGTAAACTAAACACTGTCTTAGGCTTAACCAAATTCAATGCTGCTATTGGTCTAACTAACTTGGGTTTGTCTGCCGTAGACTTTGCAGTCGTTACCTCTAAACTCAATCAAATCGATTCTCGAATCCAAAGTCTTCAAGCATCCGTAGAAAGTCTTCGAGAATCCATAGATAGATCGCTTCTTGCCAAAGCTAAGTCTGCTATCGACGTTGCAGAAATAGCTTTGAAGATGTCTTCTTCGACCAACAGGAAGCGATTGGTAACCGAGGTCATTCAGCCTCTGCTTGAGGCTGAGCACTATTATCTAGCTGCGTGGGATTCCAATTGGAACAAGAACGACGGCATTTTGGCTTGCGAGTACATCTTAATCCTATCTTTAGTCTATGTTACAGAGATTGAATGCTACCTAGAGATGGAGGAACATGAGATAGCTCTGAAACGCCTGGCGGAGGCAGAGGAGATTCTAAGACCTGGTATTAGAAAGTATGTCGAGCTTTTGTTGACCACGAAACCTTCAGTATATCTTCACAAGGCTTACCAAGAAGGAGTTAGCCTATCAAGCGTCGTGGAGATTCTCAAGTATGTAAAGGGTGAATCGGATGTGGATAAGCTGTTTGACAAATATATACGACCAGATATTTTCAGCGCACAAAGCATTGAATCCTATTTTGATAGTATGCCGACAAGATCTAAGAATGCTATCCTTGCCCTCATTGCCCCACGTTTGATTGATCCAAGCTGGTGGACAGTCTTGGATCGCATAGTTTGGGATCCTCCTCGGAGAGAAGCTATCATCAGTCGAGCAAATCAGGTTATAGCGGCTGCCCAGTCCATGATCGAATTGGACAGGAGACTGGAAGGCTACAGATACGAAATCACTGAAATGACTCGGCTTGGCCTCAGCTACCAAGAGTGGCAAAGTCTGGTTTTGCCGCCAAAAAACTCGTCTGAGGATCCAGACCCCAAAGTTTTACTGCTCCTGCCGGCTTAGGAAGCAGAATCAATGGGGGTAGAATCCGCCGCCCAAACCAAACAAGACGGCTAATATGCCAATACCGACAGCGATCCCAGCTGCTAGTTTCAGATCCTCCTTTAGCTTTTCAGCGTCGGCTCTTTCCTTTATCGCTGTCAACAGGAAGAGTTGATCCTCTCCGCTAAGCCCGCTTATAAACTCAGGGGATAAAGACTCAAGGGGGAGACTCTTAAAGTAGTCGATCCTGCTCCTGCAGTAAAGCGTCAGTTGAGAGAGCTCTGAGCTTTTTTCTTTCTCGCGCAGTTCTATTTCTGACTTTGCCCTTTCTTGGAGACTTTTGGCTTTTTCCACTTGCTCTTTACTATACCCAGATTCAAAAAATGCCGACCAAGCGGATACCAAAGCAATGAGTACGAGTATAGCACCAATCCATCCCCAGCCTCCTAAGAAAGCCAACAAGCCCAAAAACAAAAAGACAAAGCAGCTCTGTATGTTTTCGTCTCTAGTAAGGAAGGTATAGTCAACTCTGGCATCCTCTTCCTTAATGCCGATTAAAATAAGGTTTCTCTTTAGCTCTGACTTCACTTGCTCTATTTTCTGGTTATAGTTGGTTTCAATCCTTCGCCTCCGCAGCTCTATCTCCTCGGCAGCTTTCTGTATCTTGTCAGGGTCAAACGGCCAAGTGCTGCCGTCTTGTGTGCTGTAGCTTGGTTTGGCTTTTAGACCTAGATCACGTTCGTTTCCTTTCGTTTGGAAAAGCCTCTGGGAATCGTAGGCTTTCCGCTTTACGGGATCACTCAGCACTGAATAGGCTTCTTGAAGGGACTTAAATTTTTCTTCGATGTACCGTCGGGCCTTTTCCGGTGTACCGGGAGGAAGCCGATCGGGATGATACTCTTTGGCAAGCCGCCTGTAGCTCTCTTTGATTTCTTCAGAGGTCGCGTCGGGTTTTACCTCCAGCTCGCTATAGAAATCTTTCATGAAGGGATCCCGCCTCTGCTGCCTTGCTAGCAGGATTCTACTGCTGCTCCTGCAAGCTTGAAAAGTGCTGTTTAATACCAGCCTTTTTTTATGCCCTAAGTGTCAAGCGCGCTGGGGAAAGCTCCACTCCCAGTAGCTCTCGGGGGGGGGTTAGCTCTCCTTCCTAAGCTGTAGCTGTCTGGGCCCGGTTTGGACTAGTCCAACTCCCGCCGACGTAGCCGTTGCAAGGCCGAGAGAGGCTTCTCCTCTTCTGGCTGCTTTTTCGAGGCGGCTGCCCGTGGAGTGGTTGTCTTGTCCCTTTCGGGCTCGAGCGCAGGCTTGGCTGCTTCTGGCTCAGCGGCTGGAGGGCGAGGCGGGTTGCTGGCCTGCTGGTTGGGCAAGGGCACCGACTCCAGGGGGGCCAGCAGGGACTGGATGTGGCTGTAGGTTTCGGGATTGCTGCGGGCAGCATGGGCCAAGAGGGTAAGCTGCTCCTTGGCCGCTACCAGGTTCCCTAACTTAAGATCCACCAGAGCCAATTGGTAGCGTGCCTTAAAGCTAGTGGGATCCACTTCTACGGCACGTTGGAAGGCAGCTCGCGCCTCTGGGAGGTTGCCCTGGCGGGCGTAGATCAGGCCAAGGTTAAAAGGCACGTCGGGATCCCGCTCGCTGGGGAGAACTTTGGTTTTGTCTTCCAGCTCAAGGGCGGCCCGGTAGGCGTTGATGGCTAGGGTGTGAAAGCCCATCTGCAGGTAGCGGGCTGCATCTTCCTTGAGTTGGGCCACTGTCGGCTCCCCGGTGAGCAGATTCATAGGCGGCTGGGCAGAGGCAGGCAGTCCTAGCGCCAAACTCAGCAGGCATCCCACCACACGCAGGCCCAAGGGAGCAGTCCGTCCACCGGTTTGTTGCTTATTCATCCCCATGATCGGTTTCCTCCAGCCACCTCAACACCACTTCGTTCCACCCCTCAGGACCGGGGAGCCGGGCCAGTTGCCACTGGGTCTGAACCTCTGGCCCGCCGAGGCGAACGGCCTCCTTCCAGAGGCTATCCGCAATTGGGCTGGGAAGCACTACTTTCCGCTCCACCCACCGCAAAAAAGCCAAATCTGGGGGGGAGCAGCCGATGCCCAAGGCCCTGACAGGGCCCAAATGCCGCTGGTAGCAATCCAGGAGCAGCCGCACCGCCTGTTCTCCCGGTAGGGAACTGGGCTCTGAGGTTAAGGTTGTCCGCCTCCAGCCGGTCAAATACCACCGCGAGGGGTCGGAGAAGTGGAGCTGGTGCAGCCGTAACAAGTGCTGGGTGAGGGTGGCCTCTTGTTGGGCAAGGGCTTCTCGCAGCCTTGCTGGATCCCCGGAATAGCTGAAAATCTCGCTATATTCCCGCTTTTGCACCCGTTCTGCTTCCTCCAAAGGGATCCCAGTGGCGGCAGCTAGCTCCGAGGCTGTCCAATCCCCGAACCCGATGAGATCCAAGTGGTAATCTTGGCGCACCTGTTGCAAAATGTGGCGCAAGCAGGGGTAGGGCAATCCCAGGGCACACACGTAGTAGGGAGGGCGGTGTTGCCAGCGCTCGTCCAAAATGCCTGCGGGAAAGTAATGTTCGGGAACGTAAATAGCGGAGCCGTCCTCGCAGATGAAGGGATGCTCCAGGCGCAGTTGTCGACACAGATGTTCCAGTTGGGCGCGGGTACGCAGGCTGTAGAGCACTAAGGGAATGGAGCGGCGCTCCAAAGCCGCCAAAGCTTGTCGGGCAGCGCCATAGCTGTTGGACTGGGGATCTAAGAGGCTGCCATCCAAACTGCTGAGGACAAGTCGCATAAGCCCAGGAAAGGAAAAGGCGCTGGCAGCAGTCAATTAGCCAGATCAAACGGCCTCTAGCCCGAGGAGCGCAAGCCGGATCCCTGAGGCGGGCTTGGGGCTCAAGCGGCCAGCATTCCCATCATCCAACAGCCTTGACAGAAGTGAAGAGGTTTAATTCAACGTGCCCTTCTTGGCCACCTTCTGGAGGAGTGAAGCACCCAGAGCGGCATTGGGGCAATTGATGCCAAATGTTACACTCTGCTGCCGTGCCCAGCCGATACTAGCGGCAGAGCAAGCCTCTTGACTCGCGATTCCTTTGAGGGATCAGGTGCCGAAAGCGCGATCCCCAGCATCCCCCAGCCCGGGCAGGATAAACCCCCGGTCATTTAGCCGCTCGTCGATCATGGCGCAGAAAATTTGCACCATCGGGTAATGGGATCCCAGCCGCTGCAGCCCCGGCGGAGCAGCCAAGACGCTCACAATTCTCACTAAGCTGGGATCCGCTCCCCGTTTTTTCAGCTCGTCCAAGATCCAGAGCAAGGTGCCGCCAGTAGCCAACATCGGCTCAGGGATGAGAATGCGCATCTGCTCCGGGATCCGCTCCGGCAGGCGATTGAGGTAACAACTCACCTGCAGCGTCTTTTCGTCCCGCACCAGCCCCACATGAAAAATCCGTGCCTGGGGCAAGAGGGACTGACAGCCTTCCAGCAGGGCCAGCCCAGCCCGCAAAATAGGCACGATGGCCAGCGGCGTGTTGGGGGCGATAACTTCTGCTGCAGCAGGTTCCAGAGGAGTTTGCACCTGCACCGCCTGAGTTGGGATCCAATCCCGCATCGCCTCGTAGGTCAGCCAGCGGCCCAGCTCCGATAGAGCACTGCGAAACAAGGGCGTGGGGGTTTCCACGTCGCGAGCCACAGCTAACCAGTGCTTAATGAGCGGGTGAGAGGGGACATAGACTCGAAGCTGCTGACTTGCCACAGAAGGATGCCTCAATCTGGGCGGTAGCATAGCGGGTTGCTTTGGCAGAAAGCAAGCACTTCCCTCGAGGTAATGGGTACCCCTTCAGAATTGGTTGACCTGCCCCCTGCCTTAAAGGGTAGGGATTCCTAGTTTTGGGTTCTACGAGCGCACTTAGCTAGCCAGTGGCTAGTCCCTAATTCACCATGCCGGCAGTGAGGCATCTCTCCCCAAGCGTAGGCGCTCCGCGCTGCTGAAGCGAACGCCCGATTGGTTCAGGATGCGTTGCCATGCTTTGCCGTTACAGCACAGGGCAAAGCTGGAGCTGGGTCTGCGGATCCGGTAGATCTGGATCACGAGATTTTTTCTGAGGATCGCCCATGTCTGCCGTCCGGTTTCAGCCGTTGCGGGTGGCCTTCACCTGTGCGGATCCCAGCCAAGCGCAAATGCCTGTTGCCGAGTTGCTGGCGGCTCTGCCGGCCTCGCCGCTTCTAGCCTACACCGACCCAGAAGCAGCGGACTTGCGGGTAGAGATGCTGCCAGATGCCATCTACCACTTCTACCGACGGGAGGAAGAGGTGGCGCTGGCAGCCTTTCGGATCCCGGTAAAAAAGCCACAGGCTCTGCCCCGCAAGCTGGTGCGGCTGCTGGAACATGTGGCCGCCTTCGACAACCTCCTCAACCTGCAACCTGCCAGCGATGCTCTGAGCAGTGTTCTGGAAGTAGAGTTTCTGCAACTGGAAACGCCGGCCAGTGGCTCTAGCCCTGCTGAAGTTAGCCCTTTGCCGCGGGATCCCCAAGGCCAGGTGCAAATTCAAGCAGGCCGCAACCTCGCCATCGCCCTGCGCAACAGGGCCCTTACGCCGGTGCACGTCTATGTAACAGTCTTTGACGAACGGCAGTGCAGCGTCGGTTTAGTCTATCCCTACCAGCCGGACTCTCCTGCCCGCCTGCGCCCCAGCGAAAGCGTATTAGTTGGCTCTGGCCCTCGCTATCTGCTCCAGATGCAACTGCCCGAAGACACAGAAACGGCGGTGGATCGCTTCAAAATCTGGGTCACCAGTACCGGCATGCAGCCGGGCATTATGGCAATGCCCCCTCTAGGACAAAGGCTGGAGCCCCCCTCTGACGATCCCTATGGCTCCGGATCCCGTCTGGATAGAGAAGTCAGGCTGGCCATTCTGGGCAAAGCAGGCAGCACTCCCATGCCGGCTTTTGCCGAGGATCCCTGGTGGTGTATGGAGCAAGCCGTCAAGATTGTGGCCTGAGCCGATGCTCTTGGGGACTTTTTCAGACTTTCAGAGATGGCTTTTCAGGATCCCATCAAAGGTAGACTCAACCTCATCGACGCCAATCACTGACAGGTGATAGAGGGAAGATAGACTACTTCTTGTATCTTGACTAACATCAGTTAAAACTATGAAAGCTTGGCTTCCCTGAAGACCGAGTTCATGAGCGATTCCGGAGTATTTTTGTATTTTATCTTGGTACCCACCTGTCTTCGATTCCACCCAGTAGAATTTATCATTGATATGGAAGAAAAGATCCATCTCAAAATCGGCTCCATCCGATAAAGTAACTTGGGCATTCGCGACGTAAGAGAAACTGATCTTTTTGGTGTGAGCCTCAACAAGGCGGATCAGCGTGCCCCTAACATATCTTTCCAGCCAGTTCCCTGCCAGAAAATTCAGCGCCTGACGCGACCTACTGGGTCTCGCTACCAAAAGGCATCTGGGCGCCTTAGAGTATCTGTACTCTTCCAAAAATGCGATGTCGTGTAACTCCTTAGCAACTTGGCAAGTTGAACTGACTACTTGTGGAGGTTCGTCTCTAAGGTTTAGGTAGAAAGAACTGCCGCTCTTCATGTTTGATTTAACCATTCCATAAAATCTCTTGATAAAAGAGTATCGGCTGCCCATAAAGGCGGCTATTTGATCTAGCTTTTCCTCTTTTTCTTCCGCAGCTATGCTTTTTATCTTTATGTTTTTTGAGTTTAAGAACGACTCTATCTTTGATATATCAACGATAGCTGTCCCATCCTTGTCTCTTAGTACTTCGTCTGGTGTCTCAGGATCTGGTGCTTTACCAATGACCTGAGTAACCTGCTCATTCTGGGAGTCCTGATTTGCAGTTGGGCATATCTCGGATCCATGAGAACTTTGAATAGTAACCCGTAGTTGCCGATAAATATCTTTGGCCTCTTCCACTAGATTTTCCAGAATGGCTAGCTGATTGTTCAGTTGCTGGCCATGTTCGGCCAACTTTACAGATATAGCTTGTAGAAAGTCTCTGCCCCAGTCCTGTAGCAAGCTTTGCTGGCTGTCAGCAAGGCGAAATTTAAACTCTTCAAGGGTAGCTTGGACGGCCTGTAACTTTTCCTGTAACTTTTGAGAAATCTTGTCTACCAATCCTTCGCTCAACTTGATGAGTGCTTTGTCCGGGTTGTTGAGTTCTTGGCTGCGTTGGCTTAGCTGCGAAGATATATCTCTGATAATCTCTCGTTTCCAGATTTCCAGTTTAGGACTGGCCCCATACTGGCGAGCAACGTAAATGCCTACCGAGAAACCAACAGCTGCCCCAATCAATAAAACCAAAACTAAGTCCATCAGATACTCCTGTCCTCTGCTGCTGTTACTTTTCTTTCCAGTTAACTGGATTACCTGCTTGCCTCAACATGATAGGAGGAGATAGGTGAATTTTCAAGCAGATGGGGACCTGCCTCTGACCGAAGCTGGGCGCCGACAAGGGATCCCAGCCAGCCTTGCTGAAGGGCTTCTTGAGCAGGAGTCAGTTCAGGCAACACCTCCAACGTGTAGACATCGGGCCGAGGGGGATCCAACGGGATCCAGAAATGTTTCAACTGATCGGCTTGAAAAACGCTCAAACAAATGATCTGGTGGGGCTGATAAGCCGTCAAGCGTTCCGCCAAGTTGGCAGCGCTCACCCTGAACCCATCCAGGGCCACCAGCTCATCGCCGGCCCAGATGCCCGCTTTTTGCGCCGGGGATCCCATCTCTACTGCGCTGATGCGATTGCCCTCGCCGTTGAAATTGAGGCCCAGGTATGGGATGGGGTTGGGTCGGCTGAAGTGAACCTTGAGGGTGAGGCCAAAGGGGTGGAGGTAGGCGTTGTAGTCTAGCTCTTCCGTGCCGTCCACATAGGCGGCGAAAAAGGGGCTGAGATCGGCGCCGGCTGCCCGCTCAAACGCCTCTTGCAAGTCTTGGTTGCTGTAGCCTTTCTCTGTCCGACCAAAGCGCTGCCACAGATCCCGCAGGGCCGTGTCCAGGGATCCCTGCCCCCCTGAGAGGTGGCGAATGTGCAGATCTAGCAGCCAGCAGACCAAAGCGCCCTTTAGGTAATAGGAAACCTGGCTGTTGAGGCTATTTTCGTGGGGACGGTAGAGCTTGATCCAGGCGTCGAAACTGGATTCTCGCAGCGATTGTACGGCTCGACCTGGAGTGCGCTGCAGCCGGCCAATTTGCTCGGCCAGGATCTTTAAAAAATCTTCGGCGCTGAGGATCCCTGCCCGCAGCAAGATGACATTTTCGTAGTAGCTGGTTGCCCCCTCGCAAAACCACAGACAGTCCACGTAGTTTTCTTGGTTGTAGTTAATTTTCTCCAAAGCCAGAGGGCGCAGCCGCTTGACGTTCCAAGCATGGAAAAGCTCATGGGCCAGCAGCGCCAAAAAGCGGCGGTAGGAGTGGGGCTGATGCAGCTCCAGTCCAGAATAATTGAGGGTGGCACTGTACTTGTGCTCCAGGCCGCCAAATCCCCCGGCTGACAAATGCACAATAAACCAGTAGCGGTCGTAGGGCAGCTCGCCAAAAAACGCCGCCGTGGCCCGGACAATTTTCTCGGCATCGGCCACCGCTTGCTCCAAATTTAGGGTGCCCGCTCCCCAGACCACGAAGTAGTGAGGGATCCCTTCCACCGCAAACGACCGCAACTGGTGCAGGCCCACCTCCACCGGGCTATCCACCAGCTCGTCGTAGTCTGCCGCCACAAAAGACTGGCCGGAAGCAGCATCCTCAGAAGAAGACCTCAAAGGTCGCAAACTGGTGGCGACGTGCCAGTCGGGTTTGGGAGGGATTATCGTCAAGGTGTAGGGCTCCCGCTCGCGACCGGGCACGTAGAGAAAGAGCGCCGCCCCGTTGAAGTAGGCGTGGGTGAGATCCAAATGGTTGGTGCGCACCGTCAGCTCGTAGGCGTAGACCCGATAGCGGATCGCGACAGCCGAACAGCGGGGCGGCTCGATCTCCCAAGTGTGCTTATCTACCTTCCGCCAGGCCAAAGGGATCCCTTGCTCCGTTGCTGCCTGAAACTCTTGCACATGGCGGGCATATTCCCGCACCAGGTAGGATCCCGGCGTCCACACCGGCAGCCGCAGTTGCAGAGGTACTTTTGGATCCACCTCTTGGATCTGTAGTTCCACCTCCAAAAGGTGATTGGCCGGCTCCGGCATCCGCACCGTGAAATGCTGACGGCTTAGCTGAGAAGGGGCGGCAACCCCACCCTGCGCGATCCCCATATAACTTTCCTCGCACCTCCCGCCTGCACCGTCCCAAAACAGTGCGCTAGAGGCATATCTTGGACAGGAGACAAGACTTCAAAGATGTAGCTCCTGCTACAAAGATATCCAAGCAGAGTCTTTTAGCTTAGGATAATCTTGCCGCCGAGGTCATTTTTGAGTCAAGGGTGGCTTGGGTCAATAGCGGGCAGCTCAACCCCGGCACTCCTGGCTGATCTTGTTGGGTTGATTCTAAGGGATAAACTGACCTTAAAAGGTTGAAGAATATGGCAGTGGCCATTGCAGAAAAATCTCTGGTTGCAGCCTTCAAACAGTTGGGAGGGCCTCACCATCCTCCGGTTATCGAAACGTTTGAGCGCGGTAAGACCATCTTCTTTCCTGGGGATCCGGCGGAGCGGGTTTACTTTTTGGTGAAAGGAGCTGTCAAGCTCTCGCGGGTCTACGAAATGGGGGAAGAAATTACCGTCGCTCTCCTGCGGGAAAACAGCATCTTTGGGGTGCTCTCCTTCATCACGGGGCAGCGCTCCGACCGCTTCTATCACGCGGTGGCCTTTACCCGCGTCGAGCTGCTCTCTCTGCCCATCGAACAGGTGGAAAAATCCTTGCGGGAGAACGCTGAGCTCTCCATGTTGCTCCTCAAGAGCCTGTCTTCCCGCATCTTGCAGACGGAGATGATGATCGAGACGCTGGCCCACCGCGACATGGGATCCCGTCTGGTCAGCTTTCTACTGATCCTCTGCCGCGACTTCGGGGTGCCCGGCCCCAATGGAGTCACCATCAATCTCAAGCTATCCCACCAGGCCATTGCGGAAGCGATCGGCTCCACTCGCGTCACCATCACTCGTCTGTTGGGGGAGCTGCGCAAGAAGAACTACATTTCCATCCACAAGAAAAAGATCACCGTCCACGACCCAATGCAGCTTGGCCATCGCTTTGCCTAGGGGGAGAAGCTGCCCCTAGGGCCGTTTCCAGGAATTTACCAGTCGGGACAATCCCTCCCTCTGGGAGAGGAGTAGCCGTGCCACCAGGGCAGGGCAGCGACGAGGGAACCTCCCCTCAACCACCAGGGGCTGAGAGCGATCCTTGGGGGGAGGCTTGCTGCTGGGCCAGAGCAGCCAAGATCTTTTCCCCCATTTCCCGACAGCCGACGAGGGTCATCCCCTCAGAGTAGATGTCGGCAGTGCGGTAGCCCTGGGCCAAAACCGCCTCGACGGCCTGTTCGATGCGGTCGGCAGCCTGGGGCTGATCCAAGGAGTAGCGCAGCAGCATTGCCCCGGAGAGCACCTGGGCAATGGGGTTGGCCTTGTCTTGTCCGGCAATATCCGGGGCTGACCCGTGTACGGGTTCGTACACCCCAGGGCCAGAGGATCCCAAAGAGGCAGAGGGCAACATGCCGATGGACCCGGTCAGCATCGCCGCCTCGTCGGAGAGGATATCCCCGAAGAGGTTCTCCGTGAGAATGACGTCAAACTGCTTGGGCCAGCGCACCAACTGCATGGCAGCATTATCGACGTACAGGTGGGACAGCTCCACGTCGGGGTACTCAGCCGCAATGGCGGTAACCCGCTCCCGCCACAGTTGTGACACTTCCAGGACATTGGCTTTATCCACCGAGCAGAGCTTGCGCCGGCGTTTGCGGGCCAGTTCAAAAGCCACACGGGCAATGCGATCCACCTCCGCCTCGCTGTAGGCCATGGTGTTCACACCCCGCCGGGATCCCTTGGCATCTGTGAAGATCCCTTTGGGTTGGCCGAAGTAGATGCCGCCGGTGAGCTCCCGCACCACCACCAGGTCGATCCCGGCAACCACCTCCGGCTTGAGGGAAGAGGCCTGCACCAGTTGCGGAAAGATCTTCACCGGGCGCAAGTTGGCAAACAGCCCCAGGCCCGCCCGCAAGCCCAACAAAGCTCGCTCAGGGCGCTTCTCCCGCGGCAGGGTGTCGTACTTAAAGTCGCCAACTGCCGCCAAGTAAACAGCATCGCTCTCCTGGGCCATTTTCAAGGTCTCTGGCGGCAAGGGATCCCCCGTGGCTTCGTAGGCGGCCCCGCCAATCAAGCCCTCCTGCCACTGGAGGGAAAACCCCACCTGAGCGGCAACCGCATCCAAAACCGCCCGCCCCACCTGCATGATTTCAGGACCGATCCCATCTCCGGCCAGGGCTGTAATCCGATAGGTTCGGACAGCAGAGGAAGGAACGCTCATGGGCGGTCACAGCAAAAGAATGCGTAGCGATATTACCATCCCTTGGCCCCCAGGTTTGCCGAAAAGTCCCCTACGTCCAAAAAAAGTGCAGCCCGGCCACCGGCCTGCTGCACTCAGAGTTATCAAGCCGATATTCTGCCCTCTAGAACAGGCCCAGGGTGACCCACTTATCCAGAGGCAAGGTGGCGCCAATGCCCAAATAGAGGGTGACCAAGGTGCCGATCAAAAACACCGTCGTCGCCACGGGGCGGCGCAGCGGATTCTGAAACTTGTTGACGTTTTCGATGAAAGGCACAAACAGAAGGCCGACCGGAATGGCCGACATCAGGGCAATGCCCAAGAGCTTGTTGGGAGCAATGCGCAAAATGTGAAACGCGGGGTAGAGATACCACTCCGGCAGAATTTCCAGCGGCGTGGCAAAGGGATCCGCCGGCTCGCCGACACCCGCCGGATCCATGACCGCCAGGCCGACAATCACCCCAATAGTGCCCAGGATCACCACCGGGAACATAAAGAGCAAATCGTTGGGCCAAGCGGGCTCCCCGTAGGTCATGTGGCCCATGTTCTTCTTCAGCTTGGCCAAAACTTTGGGATTGTCTAGGTCAACTTTGCGGGTAATCGCCTCGGTTGCTATCACTTGCTTTGAGACCGGCATAGCCATTCTCCTTGTCTAGGGCAAAAGTTCTGAAAAGATGCATCCAGGGTGCCCGGCTCACAAGAACCGGTTTGGGATCACAAAGGCCCGGAGATGCCCTGGCGGCGGATCATCAGAAAGTGCATCGTCATGAAGACCGCCGTCAGCCAAGGCAACACAAAGGTGTGCAGGCTGTAGAAACGGGTGAGGGTGGCTTGGCCAACTGCCTCGCCGCCGCGGATAAGCTGGACCAGGGCATCCCCCACCACCGGAATGGCACTGGGCACCCCGGAGACGATCTTGACTGCCCAATAGCCCACCTGATCCCAAGGCAGGGAGTAACCGGTAACCCCAAAGGAAACCGTCAGTACCGCCAAGATCACGCCGGTTACCCAGGTCAGCTCGCGCGGCTTCTTGAACCCCCCCGTCAGGTAAACCCGGAAGGTGTGTAGAATCATCATCAACACCATCATGGAAGCACTCCAGCGGTGGATGGAGCGCAGCAGCCAGCCGAAGTTGACCTGGGTCATGATGTAGTTGACCGATTCAAAAGCCTCGGCCACCGTTGGACGGTAGTAAAAAGTCATGGCAAAGCCGGTAGCAAACTGAATGAGGAAGCACACCAGCGTGATGCCGCCGAGGCAGTAGAAGATGTTAACGTGGGGCGGAATGAATTTTCCGGTTGCGTCATCGACGAAAGGCGTGATCTCCAGCCGCTCGTCTAGCCAGTCGTAAACTTTGCTCATGATGCCTGCAATTTTTAGAGTTGGATATCCAGGGCGGGGCGGGCCCACTCCCTATAGCACTGTAACACAATTCGTTAACACGATCATGAAGTCGGGCTCAGCTTTGAGACAGGGATCCCTACACCAACAGCCCAAACGCCTGCTGATGTCTCATCTTGTTCACGTTTCTTAGTATTTCTTAGCTTCTTCTTCAGTTTGGGATCCGATGATTGCGCAGAAGCCGAGATCTGGGGGAAGCAGTTGCAGAGGGTTGGGGATCGGATGGGGGTTACGCCAGGCTGTCCGAGTTTTGTTGCTAGGGTGCCTGCTCTGGGCGAGTTTGGGCATTGGCGCCTGTCAGGTGCAGGCCAGCCGCTGGGGGGAAGAGCAGCAACTGCTGGCGCAGGCGTGGGCCTATGTGGATCGGGCCTACGTGGATCCGGGTTTCAACGGACAGAACTGGTGGCAGGTGCGCCAGCGCTTTCTCTCTCGGCCCCTGAAGGATCGGCAAGAGACCTACCGGGCCATCGAGGAGATGCTGGCAACTCTGGGGGATCCCTACACCCGCTTTTTGGACAGGGAGCACTACCTCAGCCTGCAGACTTCCACTGCTGGCGAGTTGAGCGGCGTCGGCCTCCAGATTGCCATCGACGGGCAGGGGGCAGTACGGGTCATCGCCCCAATGGAGGGGACTCCTGCCGAGCGGGCCGGGATCCAACCTCAAGATGAGATCCTGGCGGTGGATCAGGTGCCAGTGGCAGGGCTGAGCTTGGATGAGGTGGCAGAACGCATGCGCGGCCCCAGCGGCACAACCGTTAGCCTACGGCTAAGGCGGCAGGAGCGCATCTGGGAGGTGGAGCTGGTGCGGCAGTCCATCCTGATCAACCCGGTGCGCACCGGTTTTTTCAAGCTGCCCCAGGGGGAGGTAGCCTACATCCGCCTCAGCCAGTTTAACGGCAATGCCGCCGCTCAAGTGCGTCAGGCCATCCAGGCCGCAGAAGCGCGAGGAGTGCGGGGCTACATCCTCGATCTGCGCAACAACCCCGGAGGGTTACTGCAGGCGGCCATTGAGATTGCTCGCTTTTGGATCCCCAAAGGCGACATCGTGCGAGTGACGGATCGCTACGGCATTCAGGACGGCATTCCCGCCACCGGCGAAGTCCTCACGGCAGCCCCCTTGGTCGTCTTAGTGAACCAGGGCAGTGCCAGCGCCAGCGAAGTCTTGGCGGGGGCGTTGCAGGACAGCGGACGGGCGCAACTGGTGGGAACGCGCACCTTCGGCAAGGGGCTGATCCAATCCCTGCTGGAGCTGGCGGACGGCTCGGGGCTGGCCGTGACCACTGCCAAATACCTCACCCCCAACGGCCACGACATTCATCGCCAAGGGATCCAGCCCGATGTGGAGGTGGCCGCGGGCCCTGTTCCCCTGACGGCAGAAAGCCTGGGCGGCCCTGAGGATGGGCAGTTGCAGCGGGCTTTGGAAGTGTTGGGGGCGACTTTGTCGGTGGCCCAGGGGATCCCAGCGGCAGCTAACACCTGAGGGGGAGAAGGGGAGTGCCTGTTTGTCTGCGATTCGTTTTAGGATCGGGTTTAGCCGTCCACTTGGCCCTGCTCTCGATCCCTCTGGCATGAATGCCCTGCAAAAATTTCACCACTTCTTCAACTGCTGCATTGGCGCCTGGCACACCGAGCGCACCTACCACTATTTGGATCGAGGGGAGGTGGAGCGTTCGCGCACCGACTTCACCATTCGCACCCTCACCCCTGAGCTCAAGGAGAAGGTCCTGGCCGACAACAACTACCCCAACCACGGTGTGGACGGGTTTTTGGGCTTCCACCTGGCGTTTGAGACGGTTTCCGAAAAAGGGGAGGAGGCTGGGCAAGAGCTAAACATGCTCTTCGTGCCCCGGCGAGAAGGGCCCCGTGGGCTGGAGGGCGACTACTTGCGGGATCGGGCCTATGAGGAAGACCGCCCCATAGTGGCCAGCTTCCGCTTCGATCCCGGATCCCTGCAACTGGTGATGACCACCACCTACACCCGCGTCGTTGCTGTGGATACCATCACCTTGCTTAACCCACGCCTGCGCCTGCGCCAGATCCTCACCTACCAACGACCCCCTCACGGTCAGCCCTTGGAGGAGCTGCTGCTGGTGGGGTTTGGGGTAGAACAAAAGCTTACCTAGGGGGGTTTATCGGTGGATCCGGAGTTGATCCCTCCCGAAGACTTGCGCCTGCCCCAGCATCTGGCCCGGATTGAGGCCAGCTTTGAGCGGGGACAATACCGTCGGGTTCTGGAACAGGTGAAACAGGCCCAAAGCCGCTACCCGCAAGCGGGCAAGCTGCGGCTCTGGCAGGCCCTGGCCGAGGAGGCCCTTGGAGAGACCCAGGAGGCGATCCGCTTGGCGCAAACCTTGCTGGGCAACCCGGATCCGGAAGTGGCTCAACAGGCCCGCTACGTGTTGGGCATCTGGCAGGCTCCGCGTCTGCGGCGACCAGCAGAGTGGTTGCTCGAAATCCCAGATCTCAGCCATCTGGAAGAGGCCGAGCCAGGGGAACGCCGTCTGGTCTATGAGCGCCCCCGCCGCCCAGCTTCCCTGCCAAAAGTCGCCGATCCCATCCGCCGCGAGGCTGCTCCCCCCTTGAATACCCAACGGCTGACGTGGGTGTTGATCGGGATCCTTTTCGCCCTGCTAGCGGTGATGGCCTGGCTGCCCTAGCCCAGCCCTGGGTCGGCGCAGAGACAGGCTGCCTGACCCAAAAGCAGCAACAGCCGCCCTCGTCGCCCCCGAGTTGAAGAGAGATACTGGGAATAGGGATGGCTGTAACCCTTGGCTGCAGATGCTGGGCGAGCGTCCCAGTTGGATCCCGGGCAACAGTAGGTAACCAGCGGAGGTTGAGAGTGGCTACACAGACATTGGTCATCGATGCAGTAGAGCAGTTGGGCTTGCGGGTCACTCTGGGAGATATTGCCTCCAGCACAGGCCTGGCCCTAGAGGAGGCCAAACAGGAGTTGCTGAAGTTAGCCCAAAAGGCTGGGGGGCATCTCCAGGTTTCGCGGCAGGGGGAGATTGCCTACGTTTTCCCGCCCGACTTTCGCGACATTCTCAAGCGCAGGGAGCAGCAGGATCGGCTGGCAGCCTTGCGACGCAAGCTGTGGGGCGGCTTTCTCTACGGGCTGCGCATCTCCTTCGGCATCCTGTTGGTGGTGTCGATTATCCTCATCACCCTGGCGTTGATAGCTCTGCAGATGGCCAGCAGTCGTGAAGAGGGCAGCGGCAGTCGCAGTCGCTCGCGCGAGGTGGGGTTCTTCTACTTCCCCAACCTTTGGGTGGGCAACCCCTTCTGGAGTCCCTACCCCTACTACGGGGGCTATTCCGGTCGGGCGCAGCCCCGCCGGGAAAAATCGGAGATGAACTTTTTGGAGGCGGTGTACAGCTTCCTGTTTGGGGACGGGGATCCCAACGCCAACCTGGAAGAGGAGCGCTATGCCTTGATCGGCCAAGTGATCCGCGCCAACGGGGGGGTGATCGCCGCCGAGCAGGTGCTGCCCTACCTGGATGTGGAGCCGGGATCCCCGGCCCTAGAATACGAAGACTATATGCTGCCCATTCTGCTCAAGTTCGACGGCCAGCCGGAGGTAAGCGAGGACGGCGATATCGTCTATCGCTTCCCAGAGCTACAGGTGGCCGCCTCAGAGCGCCGCTCCAAGAAGATCCCGGAGGTGTTGCAAGAAAAACCCTGGGTGTTTAGCCGCGCCACCCCTGAGCAACTGACCCTAGCTGCTGGCTTGGGTGTGCTCAATTTCCTCTTGGCGGCCATTCTCTACGGGGCGCGGGAGGAGGTGGCAGCCGCCGCTGGCAGCAACGCCTTTTTGGCGTTTATCTACCCGCTGATTGGATTCCTCTTTCTCTATGGCACGCTGTTTTTGGCAGTGCCTGCAGTGCGGTGGCTGACGTTGCAGTTCCGCAACCAGGGGGTGGAGCGCCGCAATCGCATCCGGCGGTTCTGGCAAGAGCGGCTGAAGCGTCCCTCCGAGGCGCTGCTGCGCAAGCTCGACTTTGCCCGCCGCTTCCGCCGCCAAGAAGTGGTGCGGGAGTCGGACACCATCTACTCTACGGAGCGGGATCTGATCGAGCAGCGGGACTACCGGCTGGACGAGCCGGCCTTTCGCCAGCTTTTGCAGCAGGAGCAACCCCTGGAAAGCAAGTCGGAAGAGGTGCCCCGGCCTCGTCTCTAGCGAGGGGTTGAGGCCTGCCCAAGGGTCTTATCGAGCCATGGCCAATGCCAGTAGCGCGCAAGGCAAGCAACAGGATGGGAGGCAGGGGGGCCTGGTCCGCCTGGGGATCGACGTGGGAGGCACCTTCACGGATCTGGTGCTCCTCCAGGAAGGCCAGATCCGGACAGCCAAGGTGCTCTCCACCCCCAGCCCAGAAGCGGGGGTCTTTGCCGCCCTGGACAAGCTGGGCCCAGTTGAGGTAGACGTGTTCTGCCACGGCATGACGGTGGCCACCAACGCCCTCTTGGAGCGCAAGGGATCCCCCACCCTGTTTCTGACCACGGCGGGCTTCCGGGATGTGCTGGCCATTGGTCGCCAAAACCGCCCTTCCCTTTACGACCTCACCCAGCCCAAGCCAGAGCCGGTGGTGCCCCGCCACCACTGCCTGGAGGTGAAGGAGCGCTGCAGCGCCGGCGGCGTGGTCGAGCCGCTGACGGAAGAGGAAATCCAGCGCGTCCTCCGGGAAGTGGGCGAGCGGGTAGAGCGGGATGGGATCCTTGCCGTGGGGGTGGGATTCTTGTTTTCTTTCCTCTACCCGGAGCACGAGCAGCGCCTGGGGGCGGCCCTGAGAGAGGCTTTCCCCGACTTGCATGTTTCCCTCTCCTGCGAAGTGGCGCCGGAGTTTCGGGAATACGAGCGCTTTAGCACCACGGCCATTGATGCCTACCTCAGCCCGGTGCTGGCGGGCTACCTGCACCGCTTGGCGCAGGGCTGCCGGCAGCGAGGGATCCCCGAACCCCTGATCATGCAATCCTCCGGCGGCGTCACTTCCATTGCCCAGGCAGCGGCTCATGCCTCGGTGGCGCTGCTTTCGGGGCCAGCGGGCGGCGTTTACGGGGCGGCCTACCTGGGCTGGCTGAGCGGCTATTCCCATCTGCTCAGCTTCGATATGGGGGGAACCAGTACCGATGTGGCCCTCATTCAAGACGGCCTCCCTCAGGTTACCCCGTCAGCGGTGGTGTGCGGCCTGCCGGTGCAACAGCCCCAGATCGACATCCATACCGTCAGCGCCGGGGGCGGATCCCTGGCCTCGCTGTTGCCGGGCGGGGGGCTGCAGGTGGGGCCGGAGAGTGCCGGCTCCAACCCTGGGCCGGCCTGCTATGGGCGGGGAGGAACGGCTCCCACGGTAACCGACGCCAACCTCTGGCTGGGCTACTTGCCGGATGGGGGCTGGCTGGGGGACGCTGTTTGCCTACGGCGGGACTTGGCCGGCCAGGCCATCGGAACGCTGGCGGAGCCCTTGGGTTTGACTTTGGAGGAGACGGCTGTTGGCATTCGCACCCTGGCCAATGTGGCCATGGCGCGGGCTTTGCGGGTCATCAGCGTGGAGCGGGGCTTGGATCCTGCCGATTTTGCCCTGTTGGCCTTTGGCGGAGCCGGGCCCATGCACGCCTGTGCCCTGGCGGAAGAGCTGGGGATCCGCCGCGTCCTCGTCCCAGCCTTTGCCGGTGTCCTCTCGGCGCTGGGTATGGCTTTGGCCGATCTGCGGCGGGACTACCGGCGGGCCATCCTGCAGCCGCTGCAACAGTTGGAGGGGGAAGGGGGAGGATCCCTTTTGGCCCAGTGGGCGGCGCCCCTCATCCGCCAGGCGCAAGCCGACCTGCAGGAGCCGGGGCTCTCCTTCAGCCTCGACCTGCGCTACCGCGGCCAGTCTTTTGAGCTGGAGATCCCGGCCCAGTTGTCGGATCCGGTTTCTCTCTTGGAGCAGCGGTTTCACCAGGCCCACCGCCAGCGCTACGGCTGGCAGGATCCCGACCAAGAGGTGGAGGTGATCCAGCTGCGTCTGCGGGCGGTACAAGCTTTGCCCCCTGTGCCTTTAAAGGCGCCGCCCCCCCTGCCAGGGGATCCCTTCAAGGGGGAGCGCCAGGCCTGGACGGGCGGCCGGATGCGACCGGTCCCAGTCTACGATCGGCGGCGCATGGGGGTGGGGTTTCAACTGGGCGGGCCAGCGATTGTGGAGATGCCGGAGGCTACCGTGGTGATCGAAGCCGGTTGGACGGGCAATATCGACGCCGTGGGAACCCTGATCCTGAGCTGCGGGTGATTCCGTTGCCAGGTGCGGCCCTCGGGAACCCTTCCTCAGCTTGGTTGCCAGCAGTTTTGCAAGGTTTTGAGGTTTTCTCTAAATTGGCAGGGCCCAGGTTATTGCGGCAGGGCGGACGATGGGACTCGAACCCACGAATGGAGGAACCACAATCCTCTGCCTTAACCGCTTGGCTACGCCCGCCAGGATCCTGGGGATCTAGCTTAGCATGGGACAAACAGAACAGAACCGCAAAGATTGAAGCGCCCCAACATGCTGCCCAGAACCGAACTACTGAAAGGAGCGGAGTATCGAGAAACCTTGGCGCGCATTCTGGATCTGGGGGAGCAAGCCCTCAAAACCTGGCAAGTGGTCTGGAGTGACTTTCTCTCCCCGGCAGAAGTAGCCGAGGTACAAAGCCGGTTGCACAACTTGGCCGAACTGCAGGTGATGGCCTGGGGAGGCTATGCCCAGGCAGAGCGGCAACGCCTAGCCCTGGCCCGCCCTGAGGTCAGCCTGGAGGTGGAAGGCGCAGAAGGGATCCCCTTGGCCGCCGTTCAAATCCAAGGAAACTTTCTTTTCGACCCGGCCACCCACCGCGACTTTTTGGGAGCCCTTTTGGCGACGGGAATTGCCCGCGAGAAGGTGGGAGACATCCTCGTGGTGGGCGAATTCGGGGCCCAGGCCATCGTTGTGCCGGAGCTGGTGGACTATCTCAGCCTCAACCTAACCCAGGTGCGCAGCGTGCCCGTCAAGGTCAGCCGGATCCCTCTCAGCCAGTTGAAGGTTCAACCGCCGCGGGTGAAGTCCATCACCAGCGTGGAAGCCTCTTTGCGCCTGGATGCAGTGGCCTCGGCAGGATTTGGCCTGTCTCGCAGCAAGATGGTGGAAGAGATCCAGCGGGGAGAGGTGCGGGTTAATTGGAAGCCGATTACCCAAGCCAGCTACACCGTCGGCCCCCAGGATTGGATTGCCATTCGCGGTCGCGGTCGGCTGCAAATTGAAGAGGTGGCCGAGACGAAAAAGGGCCGCTTTCGCATCCAGATGAAGCGGTATCTCTAGGTTTTTGGAGATCGGCTGCCCGCCTGAGCCGGGGCAAGATCGCGGCTCCTGGCAAATGTTAGGAAAAAGGGAAGAAGGCCCAAGGATAGAGCAAATACTCCAGGTAAAACAACTTCCAGATCAGTTGATAATAGGTGACAATCGCGTCGCGGCAACCCAGATCCAGGCGAACACCATAGCCCAAAAGGATCCCCAACCCCAGCCCATGTCCTAACAGCATCCAGGCGCCCCGGCCCATGAGGAGAAAATAGCTTCCCAAAGCGATAAAGGCTAGGTAACAAGCGGCCAAAATGCCGATGCAAAACTTTGAGATCCGCTCCTGGCCAAAGCGCAACGAAAAGGTGGCAATGGCAAACCGGCGATCCCCCTCCATGTCGGGAATATCCTTGAAAAGGGCGATCACCAGCCCAAAAATAGACATAAACCCTGTCAGAAAAACAATGGGAGCAGAAAGCTCGACTCCCCCCTGCATCAACTGCTGAAAATGGCTGTACAGGCCCAGATTGACGATCAACCCCCGCACACAATAGATACAAGCCGAGGCCGCCAGCGGAAACCGCTTCAACCGCAGGGGGGGCAGGGAGTAGGCCGTGCCGATCCCGTTGCTCAACAGCACCGTCAACAACAGGTACGGGATCCCTGTCAGGGCCAATAGGATGGATGCCACCCCGCAGGCGGCGACGATCCCCACCCCCTGTCGCCAACTCAGGGAGCCGGCGGCCAAGGGCAGATGGGGTTTGTTGATGCGGTCGATCTCGATATCCGTGAGCTGGTTGAGGCCGACAATGTAGACATTGGCCGCCAGACAAGCCACCCAAGCCACGCCCAACTGGGGAAGGACAGCTAGCAGGGCCGTTGGTTCAGCGGCCACGAACCCGGCCAGCAAGTAGAGGCCCAGTAGACTGGCACTGGTGCCGTAGACGGTGTGGGGCCGAGCAAAACGCCAAAGAACCTGCCAATTTGGGGTCATTCTAGCCAGCAGCGATACAGCTCATGGCCCGAAGCCCTCTCGCGGAGAGTGGCTAGGGATGGGGAGAGTCTTTAAGGAGGGCAGCCAGGGCCGACCAGCGGGGATCCACCGGCGGCGGCGCAGCCGCTTCCACCACAATGCCCGGGCAATCGGGGCGACAGGGCAACTGGTGGGGCATCTCCAAATGCAGGTGTTGGTACATCCAGTCTTCGATATCCAGCTCGCCGTTGGGCGGCAGGCTCTCCAGCAGATCCTCTTCGTCCCGCAATTCCAACTCCAGGGGCGGGGGTTCAGGACTGGGCTCCCGAATCAGGATGATCTCCTCAACCTGCAGATGCAGCCGGTGGTTAAACTGCTGCAGGCAGCGGTGACAGGTGAGGGTGACGATGGTGCGGGCCTCGGCGCTCACCTCCAGGAAATGCCCCCGGTGGCTGGCCTGCAGGGATCCCTCCACAGGGGTCAAGCTCTCAAAACCTGGGAAAAACTGCCTAAAGTGAACCTCTTGGGTTTGACCAGGCATCTGCCGCAGGTCGGATAGACGAATTGGCCTCAGCATGACATCCCCCTTTATACGTCTTGGGTAGCAGGGATCCCGGAATCGCCCCTATCGGCAAGAGAGCCGCACAGCCAGCGCCTCCAGGTCAGGGTCGAGAAGAGGCCCGCCGGATCACCAGGCGACGGTCAGGCTCCTTGCCACGGCTGAAAGTTTCCAGATCGGCGTAGGCAGGGTCTTTCAGGAGCGTGTGGATCTGCCGCCGCTCGGCAGCAGAGAGATCGGGAAACTCGTATTCCCGACCACTGGTTCTCACCTTTTCCACCGCGACAGCAACCAAGGCTTTGAGCTCCTGCAAACGGCGCTGACGATAGCCATCCAGATCCAGGATATAGGGCTGCTGTTGGTCTTCTGGCTGGTTGAGGTTGAGAAGGGTGTTGGCCAAATACTGCAACGCATCCAAAACCACCGGGGAGCGCTCTTCCTCGGGGCCGGCTTCTTTGGACGGCGGCAAGGGCGATGCAGGCGCTTTTGAGAGCAACATTTGCTTCTGAGCCGGCGTTAGAGAATCGGCCTCGATTTCGATTATCTCCCCCACCACTCGCACCACCGCCGGGATTCCCATCGCCGCCAGCACCTGCTGCAACCACTGCCTGGCCCGTTCTCGATGTTCGGCAGGAGAAAGCTTGCCCTGGGAAGGCGCAGCGGTTCCCTCAGACTTCTGATGCGATTTTTTGGCGGCGGATCCCTTCACAGATCCCGTAGAGGACTCAGGGCGGCTCATCCTGGGCAGCTTCCAATTCTGAAGAGGTATCAAGCACTCGACCTAAGCCCGCCCCAAGCCAAGCAGCAAGGACTTGCTAGGGCTCAAAGGGCAGGGATTCGCGCCCTCCCCCGGCTGCCTTTGGCTTGGCTGGTCGGTCAACCTCCTTGGCTTCCCCTGTGCTCGCCTGGGCAGCGCGACGGCGCTCCTCTTCCACCAACTGCTGCAAGTTCTCAGGCAACGGCTCCCGCGAGAGCAAGAAGGTTTGCACGGTTTGGAAGATGTTGGAGACAAGAATATAGAGCAAGACCCCAGCCGGCAAGGGGAAGAACAGGAACATCGCCGAGAACAGCACAGGGGTGATGCGGGCCATCGAGCTCTGGCTGGGATCCTCCTGGCCGGCGTTGGTCAGGGATTGGTTCAGGTAAATGGAGACACCGAAAAGGACGATCATGCCGATGATGTCCCAGTGAATGGTGCCATCCGGATCAAAGGCGCCGACGCGGCCTAACTTGTCGATAAACAGAAAGCCCGTGTCAGAGGCCAAGCCCGGGATCGCAACCTCCACCGTCACTTCCCCCGGCTGCAGGGCCAGCAAGGTGCCATCCGGCTGGATCTGGGCCCGCTCTTCTCCTTTGGTGATCTTCCAGGTGGGCCGCAACAGGGTGGGATCCCCGCCCGCCTCTGCCACCAACTGCTCAAAGGGCTTGCCCCCCGGCCCCTGCAGCCTAAACTGCACCTGCTCCCCTACGGCAATCTTGGTGCCCTTGGGCGCCACCAGCACCACCGGCTTGTGTACCGAGTCGGTGACGAAGATGTTCTTGCTGGGGCTGACGTAGGGGGTGGGCACCACCTCTGCCGCCACCTCTGCTGGCAGGATCTGCAGGTTGACATCGTAGGTAACCGCCGCAAAGGGGGATCCCCGCAGCGTGGCAAACAGAGCAAACAGCACCGGCATTTGAATCAAGAGCGGCAGACAACCCCCCAGCGGGTTGACCCCCAGCTCGCTGTACAGTTTGGCCTGGGCCTCGCGCAGCTTTCGCGGGTCATCCCGGTACTTTTCCTGGATCTCTCGCATCCGCCGCTGCATCAGGGGGTTGATCACCTTCATGCGCCGCATGTTGCGGATGGATCCGACGTTGAGGGGGTAGAGGGCAAAGCGGATCACCAACGTCAGGAAGATGATGGCCAGTCCATAGCTGGGCACGATCCCGTAGAAAAAATCCAGGATCGGCAGCATGACGTTGTTGGAGAGAAATCCGACTCCGAAGTCCATGGGGGGTGCTGGCGAACGTCCGTAACCCATTGTAAGGGTTTCCGACCGGCTGACGAGGGCGTTTTCAGAGTTGAAGCGCTCCAATCAGCAAGAGAGACCTGGGCACTTGCCGGCCTCGCCAACCCTCCCCTTCTCCCAGGGGAGACTAGCCAAACGATTTCCCTGCCTTGCCGAGGGAGAGGGGCAGGGCGCGGCGGCATATCAGTGAAAAAGGAGGGGCTGCTTTGCCCCTCCCTCATCGTTCTGGTTAAACTTGGGGCTCTGGCAGCACCCCTTTTCTGGAAGCAAGAGGCGCTCTGGATGAGGATCCCTTTCCCCTGCCGACGGGACTACTTGACCTTGACCGTGGCGCCAGCTTCCTCTAGCTTCTTCTTAATCTCGTTGGCTTCCTCTTTGGGGATCCCTTCCTTGACCGGTTTGGGAGCAGCCTCCACAAGATCTTTGGCATCTTTCAGGCCCAAGCCGGTCAACTCGCGCACCACCTTGAGGACGGCGATCTTCTTATCCGCGGGGACAGCCTCGAGAATGACATCAAAGGCCGTCTGCTCTTCCACCGGTTCAGGCGCCGCTGCCGGCGCCGGCGCCGCTGCTGCTGCCACGGGAGCAGCCATGACCATGCCACCTGCCGGGGCAGCCGCACTGACGCCAAAGGCTTCTTCGATGGCTTTCACCAACTCGGAAGCTTCCAACAAGCTCAACGCTTTCAACTCTTCCAGGATCTTTTGAACACGCTCCGAAGCCATGGTCTTGTCTCCTCAGGGTAACGAAGTGGATAGGGTGGAATCGGGTCGATGAACCCAAGACAGGCCGAGCCCGTCAGGCCGCCTCCTTGTCGGCAATAGCCCGGATGGCCCTTGCCAGGGAGGCCGGGATTTCTTGGATACCGCGGGCCACCTGCGTAGGCACGGCATTGAGCCCAACCGCCAGTCGAGTGGCTACCGACTTGAGGCTGCCCGCCACCTGGGCCATGAGCACCTCCTTGGGCGGCAGCTCGGCGATGGCCTTGGCCTGATCCAAGGTCAGAGATAGCCCCTCGGCAGCGGCGCCGCGGAACTCGGTTTTCTTGGTTTGCTTGGCGAAATCTTGATACGCCTTCAGGGCTGCCGGAATATCGCCCCGGATCATGATAAAGGCCGTCGGCCCTGACAGGAAGGGAAGAATTCCTGCCCAAGCCTTTTGGTCGGCGACAGCCCGACGCATCAAGGTATTTTTAACAACCATGCAGACAGCATCCGCCTTGCGCAGCTCCGCCCGCAGTTGGTTCATCTCGGAAACGGTCAGCCCCTTGTAGTCGATTACCAGCACCATTTGGCTGGCTTGCAACAGGGAGCGAACTTCATCGACCATCTCCGCTTTTTTCGCTAAAGGTTGCTTGCCCATACGCTCACCTCCTTTGTGGTCACTGGCTCACTGAGAGCCGAACAGGTGTTGCCGTCGGAAGGGGGTATCTGGAGCCGCCAAAGAGAATGCGCCTCAGCCATAGCCGAGACGCATTGAGGCAAGCGTAACCTAGCAGTCCACAACGGGATCCCTTAGCACTCCGCTCAAACCTCGGCAGGAGATTAAGCCCCTTGGCCCCTGCTGTCTTCGGCTCGCTATTCGACTGTGGAAAGCTCTTCTCTGCCCAGATCCTCCGGAAAAATGGCCAATTCAAACGGCAAGCAACTGCCTTTGCCCCTTTGCAGCGCCGAAGCAGGCTTAAGCAACCAACTTCAGCTCTCGCAGAGCATTGATGTCAACCTCAATCGAGGGCCCCATTGTAGCACAAACATGTAGAGCTCGCCAATACTTGCCCTTGGCTCCAGGGGGACGGTTGCGATCAATGGACTCCTGCACGGCTTTCAGGTTTTCCAGCAGAGCTTCGACGGGAAACTTGCACTTGCCGAAGATCAAATGCACAATGCCGGTTTTGTCCGCCCGGTACTCCAGCTTGCCGGCTTTGAACTCCTTGATGGCTTGGGCCAAATCCATGGTGACCGTCCCGCCCTTGGGAGAGGGCATGAGGCCGCGCGGCCCCAATAGCCGCCCCAGCTTAGCAACCTGGGGCATCACATCGGGGGTGGCAATCAGCAGGTCGAAGTCGATCACGCCCTTGCCGATCTCCTCGATCAGGTCTTCAAAGCCCACCCGGTCGGCCCCTGCGTTCTGGGCTTCCGTAACCTTCTCGCCGCGGGCAATCACCGCCACGCGAATCTCCTGCCCGGTGCCGCGGGGCAAGACGACGGTGGTGCGCAACTGCTGGTCGGCGTACTTGGGATCGATCCCCAGGCGGATGTGAACCTCCGCCGCCTCGTCAAATTTGGCAGTGGCCGTCTCCTTCATCAGGGCCAGGGCTTCTGCGGGGGGATAGGCAATGGGCTTGACTTTCTCCCGCAAAGCTTGCATACGTTTGGACAGTTTTCGAGCCATAGTTTTTCCTCGGGGTGCTGGCGAGAACTTCTCTCCCCCATAATGGTCTGCCAAAACTTCCAGACAACAAAGACTAGAGATCCTTAAGTCGATCGACAATCAATCAACTATTGTCACCCCCATGCTGCGGGCGGTGCCGGCGATGATCTTCATGGCCGCCTCCACGTCACGGGCATTCAAATCGGGCAGCTTCTGCTCGGCAATCTGGCGCAGTTGCGCCCGCGTCAGGGATCCTACCTTGACTTTGTGGGGCTCACTGGATCCCGACTCAATGCCGAGGGCTTTTTTGATCAACACCGAAGCCGGCGGCGTCTTGAGGACGAAGGTGAAGCTGCGATCCTCGTAAATCGAGATCTCGACCGGCACCACCATCCCGGCTTGATCGGCCGTTTTGGCGTTATATTCCTTGCAGAAGGCCATGATGTTAACCCCGTGCTGGCCCAGAGCCGGGCCGATGGGGGGAGCGGGGGTGGCTTTGCCCGCTTGGATGGCCAGCTTGACCACTGCCACCAGTTTCTTAGCCATGAAACGCGGTTACACCTCTTTGCGCACTTGACCAAACTCTAATTCTACCGGAGTATCGCGCCCGAAAATCGAGATCAAAGCCTTGAGCTTGCCCCGCTCTGGGCTGACATCCACCACCTCGCCGTAAAATCCCTGGAAGGGGCCAGAGAGCACCTCGATGCGATCCCCAGGTGCCATGTCGATCTTGAGGGGCACTTCTTCCACCTCGACGCTGCTGAAGATGCGCTGGACTTCGCTGGGGCTAAGGGGCCGTGGCGTCACATGGCCGCGACCACGACCGTAGGCCCTTCTCTCTTCCGTGCCGACGAAGTTGATCACGTTGGGGGTGGTTTTCACCACCATCCAGGTGTCGTCGTTGAGATCCATGCGCACCAGCACATAGCCGGGAAAAATCTTTTCCTCTTGTTCCTGGCGCTTGCCGGATCGATCGAGCTTGAAGCCCGTCCGCTTCGGGATCACCACCTCGACAATCTGATCTGCCACATCCAGAGCCGCCGCCCGCTGCATCAGGGTGCTTTTGACTTTGTTTTCGCAGCCTGAAGCCACCTGCACGGCGTACCAGCGCAGGTTGCGGCGACCTTGACTTTCGCTTTCTTCCCCCTCCGCCGCCGTGCCCGCAGGCTCTAGGGGCTCGAGGCGGCCCCCCCGGCCTCTCCGCCGCTGCTCTGGCTCTGGGCTCATCACCTCACCTCCTCTCTGTATCTGTCTGTGTGCATGGGCCTCCTCTCCCCAAGTCCTTGGCAGGGGCCATCTGGGGAAAAACCTCACGAGAACAGTTGAGTGGCCAGCCAGCCGAACAGTTGATCGACCAGGTAGATGAACGAGGCGAAGGCCAACACAATCAGTAAAACTCCCACCGATTCGCTAATCAGTTGCTGGCGGCTCGGCCAAACAATTTTGGCCAACTCCGCACGGGTCTCTTGGAGAAAGCCTGGGATCCCTTTAGACTCAGTGGAACTGGAGTGGCCCCGGCTGGCGGGATCCAAACGCTGTTCCGTATCGGCTTTGCTAGAAGAGGTGCTTTTAACCACGGTGGTATCTCCTGATGGATCCCGAAAACGGTGCGCCACCTTTTAGCGCACGCAAGATCGGCTTAGCGATCTTAACAGATCTGTTGAGGGTGGGATCCCTCTCAAGGGTCGGGAGTGGACTCAGGCGTTAGCGCTCTGGGGGAGAGCACCAAAGGGCGGCGGGAGCGGTTGAATTGCTCTACCGCTGCGTCGATCCCGGCTTTGCTGTCCCAACGCGAGGCGGCATTTTGCCGGGAGAGAAACTCGGCGGCCCGCAGGAGGTCGTTCATGTCAATGCTGGTGCCGTCGAACAACTGGACGTTGCGGTCGCGGCGGATGGCCTCGTTGACATCTCCCCTTTGGGCCAGGGCAACTTCGGAGCTGGCCAGGATCCCCAGCAGAAGCAGACCCAGCGCTGCAGGGATCCCAAGCCGGCCAACAGGGGTGAAAGGGGAGCGGAGACGGTTTACAAACATCGATCCTGTTCCTCCACATCGGTGTGCTGCTCGGCCAGTCCCTCTGCCAGCAACTGTTGTTCTTCAGGCGTGAGGGGGCGTTTGGCCAACAGGTCTGGTCGCCTTCGCCAGGTGCGAACCAACTGCTGTTGCAGACGCCAACGGGCGATGGCTCGGTGGTCGCCTGAGAGAAGCACCGGCGGCACCTTGTGCCCTTGGAACTCCGGTGGACGGGTGTACTGAGGATACTCCAGTAGCCCCGTCTCGAAACTTTCGCTCCTCAGCGAGTCTATCTTACCAACTGTGCCCGGCAAGAGCCGCACCACGCCGTTGATCAAGGCCAGCGCCGGGATCTCCCCCCCTGTCAGGACAAAATCGCCCAGCGACACCTCGCGGGTGGCCAGGTGTTGGCGGATCCGCTCGTCAAAGCCTTCGTACTGGCCACAGAGCAGGATGAGCTGCGCCTTTTGGGCAAGTTCTTGCAGCAGCGCCTGGTTCAGCGGTTGCCCCTGGGGCGTGAGCAAGATGATCTCGCAGGGATCCAGGCGGGGCAGGGAGGCGACGGCTGCAAAGAAAGGCTCTGGCTTGAGCACCATGCCCACCCCGCCCCCGTAGGGCTCATCATCGACCCGGCGGTGCTTGTCGGTGGCAAAGTCCCGCGGGTTGGTGCAGTGAACCTCGGCAATCCCCTGCTCTAGGGCCTTGCCCACCAGCCCGATGCGCAGCGGCGTTGCAAAAAACTCCGGGAAGAGGGTGATGACGTCGAACCGCACAAGACTTAGGAGGAGGCAGAGGGAGGTTCTGTGCGCAGCCGCTCTAGATCCAGGCGCAAAGACTCGATCTGGTGGATCAGTTCCATCAGCTCGGCCATCTCTTCTTTGGAGATAGGGACAGAGCCGGCAGGGGAAGCCGTGGTCGGGGGGGTACTCTCAGCAGGAGCGGGCCTCTCGCTGTCTGGAACTGTGGCAGGGGCGTTGGCGGCTGGATCCCTGAGACTTTCAACGTAGCGGACAGCCTCCTGTTCGATCAGCTCCCCCTTTTGCTCCAGTTCTGCTGCCAGTTGTGCCAAGTCCATCGAGAGGCGGTTGAGGTTTTCGGCCCGCTTTTCCGGGTCTTGGAGGATCTCCACCAGGGCAGTGGCCGTGCCGTAAAAGATGTGGCGAGCCCGCGTGAACCAGTCAGAAGAGCGAGAACTCATGGCAGCAGTCAAAGGGGGTGGGGATCTCCATTCTAGGCAATGCCTGGCGGGTATTGCTTGAGGCGCTTGGAATATGAGAACGGGCTCAATCCACGGCGCGAATCTCGCCGCTGTTGAGCCGCTCCACAACCAATTCCAGCAGCTCGTGCTGATACATTTACGCTGAACACTGCTGAGCATTACTGCTCAGCGGTGAAGCGATAGCATTCTGTCCGTTTCCGTTGTCACTACGCGACGCTG